>NZ_PNOZ01000012.1:0-121265 GCF_002879555.1 Verrucosispora sp. ts21
GGGGTGGGGGGTGGCAGTGTTGTGGGTGAAAGGGTTTTCGGCAAGGAGTGCCGGGAATTGCGTGGGGTTACCTCAAGAGCCGGTACGGGTACTGACCGCGTCGGCGCGCCCCCGGCCCCCGTGTCCGGGGGTGCGCCGACGAGACCGGGTCAGTGGTTGACGTCGTAGACCGCCAACTGCACACCGTTGCCGTACGTGGCGTGCTCGACAAGGGTCAACCGCTGCTTGTCGGCCCCCTCCGGGGCGAACAGCCGCCGGCCGCCGCCGAGCAGCAGCGGAAAGATGAGCAGGTGGTACCGGTCGACCAGGCCGGCTGCGGCGAGCCCCTGGGCGAGGGTGGCGCTGCCGTGCACCAGGATCGTGCCGCCGTCGCCCTGCTTGAGCGCGGCGACCTCGTCGAGCGACCGCAACACAGTGGTGTTGTGCCACTGCGGGTCGGTGAGCGTGGTCGACACCACGTACTTCGGCATCGCGTTGTACTCGGCGAACTCCTCCATGGTCGGCCAGACCGGCGCGAACTCGTCGTAGCTGACCCGGCCGATCAGCAACGCGCCCGCCTCCTGCTCCTCGCGGGCCTTGATCTCCCACACGGCCTCGTCCATCGGCACGTCCTTGAACGTCCAACCGGCGTGCGGGTGGCTGCCACCGCCCGGCGAGTCGATCACGCCGTCGAGGGACATGAACTCGGTGACGATCAGCGTACGCATGGCGCGGGTCTCCTTCATCGGCGATCTGTGGTGCCTTCACCAGAACGTCGAACGGGCCCGGCGGGATTCGACAGCCGACGGAGAAATTTTCCTCGCCGACGAGCAGTGCCCCGCCGGTGCGAAAGCTCGCACCGACGGGGCACCGACATACCTCAGGAACGGACTACTTCTTGTCCTTCTTGGGCTTCTTGTCCTTCTTGGGCTTCTCCGGGTCCGCGTCACCGATGGTGATCGTGGCCTTGTTGAAGTTGTTGCGCTTGTCGGCCTTCGACGGGTCGTAGTTCTTCTCGATGTTGCCCGCCGAGTCGACCGAGAACCAGTGGAAGGTGGTCGTCTCGGTCACGTGGAACACCTCGCCCGGCTCCCGGAACTCGGTCGCCTTGTAACGGGGCGAGTCGAGGGTCGGGCGGCTGCCGTCGATGGTGTAGTAGATGGTCGCCGGCTCGTTGACCTCGAACCGCACGTCGACCGGGCCGGAGAACCGGCCGGCGCCCGGCACCAGCGTGGAGGTGGGGGCCTTCTTGTCCTTGCCCCACTCCGCCGCGATCCGGAACATCTCCATGATGCCGTTGGCGTACTCCATGGTCTCGGCGTGCCCGCTGACCAACTCCGGGTTGCCCTCCCACGGCGGCTGGAAGGAGCCGCCCTGCCAGTTGCCGGTCGCCGGGTTGTAGATCGAGCCACCGACCTCCCAACCGAAGGAGAAGATGCCGTAGGTGTGGTACAGGTCCTCGCGGACGTTGCCGGCCGACGAGTAGAGCACGTCGGACGAGCCACCCACGTTCTGCGGCGTGACCACGGTCTCCCGGTACGCCTTCACCTGGGACAGGATGCGCGAGGCGGCCTGCCAGTAGAACATCTCGTCACCCAGCGGCGGACGAGGGGTGGTGACCCGACCGTCGGCCTTGTAGGAGCCCGGCTGCCAGAACAGCTGGCCGCCGTTGGAGTGCACCGACATGAAGAACTTGATGTTCGAGTACGTCTCGGCGAGCCAGACGATGTTCTTCGCCTCCGGCTCCGACAGCTTCTCCGGACCCTGGTACGTGTCGCTGGTGCAGCTGAACGAACCGCCCGAGTAACCGTCCTGCGCGGAACCCACCCGGTAGTTGCGGTTCAGGTCGACGCCCCAGTTGTTGCGGCGACCCGGGTCGGCGTTGTCGTCCGCGCAGTGGTTGGTCAGGTTACGACGCTGCGAGGCGTTGTTGTAGAAGCTGTAGTTCGCCCCGTCGGGGTTGTTGCTGGGGATCAGGAAGATGTCGGTGTTGTCGACGATCTTCTTGGTCTCCTTGTCGGTCTTGTAGTTGGCGACCAGCCGCTCCGCGGTCTCCAGGGTGGTCGTCGCCGGCACCCACTCGCGGGCGTGGTCCTGCGCCTGGATCAGCACGCCGGGCTTCTTGCCGTCCCGGTGCTTGCCGATCCGCAGAACACGAACGGTGTTCGGGCCACGCGGCACGTCGCCCTCGGGGGCACCGACGCGCTTCTGGTCGAGGAAGTCGGTCAGCGCCACCGGCGCCGTCGGCTGCACGATGCCGGTGCCGGCGTTGGTGCGGTACGGGTGCGAGCGGTCGATCAGCCCGTTGGACTGGGTCTTGAGCGCCGTCGCCACCTGGGCGGCGGTGCTGGCCAGCGCACCGGCGGAGTCCTTGGCGAGCAGGACTCGTACGGCCTTGCCGTTGACCTCGACGGACAGCGGCAGGTTGGCGCCGGGCCGGTCGACGAACTCGACGGTGATGTCGTTGCCGCCCTCGTGGCCCCAGGCCGCGGAGGTGACGACGACCGCAGACTGACCGGTGCCACCGATGGTGGCCTGCGCCTTACGCTGGTAGCCGTTCGTCTTGTACGGCAGGTAGACGATCTCGGCGATCTTCGGGTTCTCCCGAGCGATCTCCTCCATCCGGTCGTGCAGCTGCTGCGGGTGCTTGTAGCCGTCGACCAGGTTCCACTTGTAGCCCGGCTTGTCGGTCAGCGGCGGCTCGCCGTCCTCCAACCAGTCGGACACCGGGCCGACCGCGACCCCACCGGTGGAGCTGGTGACCCGGATCTTGCTCGGACGGGTGTCCAGCTTGAACAGGTTCCGGTGGAACATGTACTGGCCGGAGTCGATGAAGCGGCTCATCGTCCGGGCGAGGGCGAAGTCGGTGCCCGGCCCGGAGTCGTTCTCCACCTGCATGCCGATGATCGGGTTGGTCTGCGCACCCTCGGTGGTGCGCGCCTCGACGTAGAGGAAGCCCTGGCCCTTGGTGGTGAACCAGTCGGCGCGGGCGATGCGTACCGTCGTCTCGTGGCTGTAGGTCGACGTGCTCGTCGCCGCGGTGCTGTCGGTCGACGCGGTCGCCGCAGCGGACCTCGCGGCGACCCGCGCGCCGGCGGCGGCGAAGCCGCCGTCAGCCTCATCGCTCCAGGTGAAACCCTCGCCCTCGGCCAGGATCCGGACGCCCATCGCCTCGAGTTCGGCGACCTGCTCGGGCGTCGCCACCACCTCGGCCTCGATCCCGTCCGGCACCCGCGTCAGGCCGTGTTCCAGGTCGAAACCGGCGGCCGCCACCTCGTCCAGCATGTCGGAGCCGGTCAGGTGGACGCGCACCACGTCAGCGTGGTCCGCGTGCTCCAGGTGGGAGCGCTCGGCATCGGTAGCCGGCGCCGGCGTCGCCGCGGGCTCCGCGACGGCCGGCTGGCCCGCCAGCAGGACGCTTCCCACCAGAACGGGTACTGCGAGAAGAGCGATGCGTTGTCGAGTGCGCCGCATTCTTCCCTCCTTCTGCTTGAGCAAGTGTGGGGAGCAACGTATCGGCGTCGACCGCCCTCGCCGGCCCATGTCCTGCCTGGTTGACCGAATCTTGAGTTTGGCGGGTGCCGGGAGGGGTTGACAGCGGGCCGGAGCCGGTCCTGGGGCGAACGCCGAAGGGGCCGCCGGAACACTCCGGCGGCCCCTTCGCTGCAGGTGATCAGTGGATGACGACCGGCGCCTTCGGCTGGTCGCCGGGCTGGTCGTCGAGCAGGTGGGACCGCTCGCGCCGCCGGGGCAGGAACGCCGCCGGGACGAGCGTCAACACGACGAGCGCGAACGCCACCCAGAAGGTGGTGGCGAAGGCGTTGGCGGCGAAGTCCAACCCGCGCTGGATCAGCGACGGCTCGACCGGGAACTGCTGGAGCAGTTCCGGTTGCTGTTGCGCGGCGATGGCCAGGCCGGACTCGGTGACCGGGTTGCCGTTCGGGTCGGTCACGCCCGGGATCGGACGGGAGTTGTTCAACTCGTTGGTGAGGATCACCGACATCACCGCGGCGCCGATGGATCCGCCGATCTGCTGGAGGATGTTCACCAGGGTGGAACCGCGGGCCACCTCGTGCCCGGTCAACGTCCGCAGCGCCGAAGTCATGATCGGCATCATGGTGCCGCCCATGCCCAGGCCCATCACGAACAGCGAGCCGCAGATCAGCACGTACGAGGTGTCCGCGTCGATCTGGGTGAAGGTGGCGAACCCGGCGATGATCAGCAACAGCGCGAACGGCACCGTCCGGCCGACCGGCACCTTGTCGGCGAGCATGCCGGCGATCGGCATGGTCAGCATCGCGCCGATGCCCTGCGGCGCGATCAGCAGACCGGCGGCCAGGGTCGACTCACCCCGCACCTGAAGGAAGTAGCTCGGGAACAGCAGCCCGGCGCCCATGAAGGCGATGATGAACACGAACATCGTCACCGCCGCCACGGTCAGTCGACGGTTGCGGAACAGCCGCAGGTCCAGCAGCGGGTGCCGGGGGCGGAACGAGTAGATGACGAACGCCACCACCAGGGCCGCACCGATCAGCATGGGCAGCCACACCCCGGTGTCGGCGAAGGTGCCGGTCTCGGGCAGCGTCGAGACGCCGTAGAGGAACAGGGCGAGTCCCGGCGAGAGCATCAGCATGCCGAGGAAGTCGAACGACTCGGAGGGCTCGGGGTTGTCCTTCGGCAGGGCCTTCTGCGCGTACACGAGGGCCACCAGGCCGATCGGCAGGTTGATCAGGAAGATCCAGTGCCAGCTCGCGACGTCGATCAGCCAGCCGCCGAGGATCGGACCGCCGATCGGGCCGAGCAGCATCGGGATGCCGAGCACCGCCATCAACCGGCCGATCCGGTGCGGCCCGGCCGCCCGGGTCATGATCGTCATGCCGAGCGGCATGAGCATTCCGCCGCCGAGGCCCTGCACCACCCGGTACGCGATCAACTCCCCGATGGTGTCGGCGGTGGCGCAGAGCCCGGAGCCGATGGTGAACAGCGCCAGGGCCATCATGTAGAGGCGTTTGGTGCCGAACCGGTCGGCGGCCCACCCGCTGAGCGGGATGACCGTGGCCAACGCGAGGGTGTAGCCGGTCATCGTCCAGGCGACGCGGGCGTACGAGGCGTCGAACTCGCTCTGGAAGGTCGGCAGGGCGACGCTGACCACCGTCACGTCGAGGATCGACATGATCGCGCCGAGTACGACGACGCCCGCCACCTTGAGAACCGCCGCGTCGAGCTTGTCCGATGTCGGGACAGGCTGCGACGCCGCGACCGATTGCTGTGTCACGAGGTCTCCTGAATCGAAAGTGCCCGTCGGGCGTCGCTGGCGGCACCAGCCGGCGATGGCGGGCATGACCGTTGGGCGCTCACCCGCAGCGCAGATTAACCCGCACCAGCGACGAAACTCGCGTGGATTAACGGTCAGCAGACCAACACGTGACGTGTTCCTGGTCACGGCGGGGCACCGGCGGGTCGGAGACGTTCGCCTGCGGACCGGGGCGTTCCTGTCAGGCGACCGCGTCGGATCTGCGGTTGGCGGAGTTCGACGTCGCCCAACCGGCAAAGATCGATAAATGCGCAATTATGAGTAAGCGGATCGCGTACGCGTACACCTAACGTAATCGTCAAATTACCCAGCTCTCTGGATGGAGTCCACATGACAGTGGCCAAGGAGCATGCCGCTCGGCGTGGAGTGATCGGCGCGATCAACGAAGCGCATCACCGTGCGGTTCTGGGGCTGTACATGCTCATCGTGCTGGCCCACTGGGCCGAGCACCTGGTTCAGGCGTACCAGATCTGGGTGCTGGGTTGGGCCCGGCCACAGGCGCGCGGCGTCCTGGGCATGCCGTTCCCGTGGCTGGTCAGCTCCGAGTGGCTGCACTACGGGTACGCGATCGTCATGCTGATCGGTCTGTTCGCCCTGCGTCCCGGTTTCGTCGGGCGAGCCCGCACCTGGTGGACGATCGCCCTGGCGATCCAGTTCTGGCACCACATCGAGCACCTGTTCCTGCTGTTGCAGGTGCAGGCCGGCTTCCTGTTGCCCGGTACGTCAGTGCCGACGAGCTTCGCCCAGCTCCTCATCCCCCGGGTCGAACTGCACCTGTTCTACAACTCCGTCGTGTTCCTGCCGATGCTTGTCGCGATGTACCTGCACCTGCGCCCCAACCAGCAGGAGTTGCAGTTGCAACGATGCAACTGCACCCTGGAAGGCCGTCAACGGCTCGCCGCCACCAACTCCGGCAGCTGACCGGCCATCATGTCTGCCGGGCGCCGCACGCTGGCCATCGTCACCGCCCTCGCCTCCTTGGGGGTCGCCCTCACCGTCGCCGCGGTCGTCCGGCAGTCCGACGGCACCGTCGCCCAGGTCCTATCGGTCGACCCGGGTGACGGTGCCGCGCTGGCCGCCGCGCCGGACGCCGTCACTCTCCGGTTGTCCACCGGCGCCGACTCGGTGCTGTCCCACGTCACCGTGCGCGACAACGCCGGCAACGCGGTCAACGACGGCCGGGTGCGCACCGACGGGAAGACCGGGCTGCGCCAACCGGTGCGGCTCACCGACCCGGGCGACTACAGCGTCGCCTACCACATCACCTTCTCCAACGGGCAGGACGCCACCGGCATCCTGCGCTTCAGCGTCGGCACCGGTGTCCCGCCCCAGGGCATCGTGGACGTCCCCGACCCGATCCTGGACGACGCCGACCACGCCCACGGCATCGACCCGTTGGGCGCGACGCTCCTCGTCATCGACGGCCTGGTACTGGTCGTCGTCCTCGCGCTGCTGCTGCGTCGGCCCGCCCGTCACCGGCGCGCGCCGGCCGTCTCGGCCGCCTCCGGTCACCTCGACGGGTCACCCGACGAGCCCACTGGCCGCTGAACCACTTGACCGGCCCGGTCGGTGCTGATCACCGACCGAGCCGGTCCTGCGTGTACTGACGTCGCGATGGCCGTGCTTCGCCATCCATCAGCAGTCGGCGCGCCGGCCGTAGGGCCGGCATCCACCCTCGCATCCTCGGGTGTGCGCACCGGTTGTCCCACAGGCGCGAGCACGACGAAGGTGGGTGCCTGCGAATGCCTCCGACCCGGTGCAGGCCTGTCGATGTTCATCGATCACTTGTCCATTCGTGGCCCAGCCTGCGGTTCGGTCGAGCGGCGACCGGTGACGGCGCGCGTAGGCAACGGTCCGAGCGACCATCATTGCGCTGACGTGCGGCGGAGCACTGTCCAGTCACGCACTCGGAGAGATGCGACGGCCGCTGCACCACTGTAATTCTCACAGGTGACGGGCTGCGGCCGTCCGGCACCCGCTTCCGGCGGGATCGCCCTCAGCACGCAGCAGGGTGCCCAGGGCGTGGAGTCGCCGACCAGCCGACATCAAGGAGAGCGCAGTGCCAGCCACCGACGTCTGGAATGCCGCAAACCTTGCCCTGGACACCCGCACCATCTGAGGCCTGACGCGCCTCTGACGGAAGGAGTCACCCGTGACCACCAACAGCCTCGGACCGCAGGTGTCCGCCGACGACCGAGCCGCTGTCGCGGCCCTACCCGAACGGCTCGTGCGGGCGTGGGCGGCGAACGACGCCGACGCCTTCGCCGATCTCTTCACGCCGGACGGCACCATGATCCTGGCCGGTGTGGCCCGCAAGGGCCGCGACGACATCCGCGACTTCATCGCGCAGGGCTTCGCCGGCCCCTACAAGGGGACCCGCGTCACCGGGCAGCCCTTCGAGATCCGCTTCCTCCGTCCCGACGTGGCGCTGTTGCTCACCGAGGGCGGCGTGCTCGCCCCGGGTGAGACGGAGGTGGCGGCCGAGCGGGCCATCCGCGCCTCCTGGCTGCTGGTCCGTACCCCGGACGGCTGGAAGTTGACCGCGTACCAGAACAGCCCGCGCGACGCGCGCTGACCGTGCACGTCCTTCGGCGCCTTGTCGAAGGTCCCGCTGACCGGTGCCGTCCAAGGTGTCCCAGCTTCCAGTGAAGGGCAGGAACGAACGTGCGTGTACTGGTCACCGGCGGCACCGGTTTCATCGGCTCGCACACGGTCGCGGCGTTGCTGCGTGCCGGGCACGAGGTGCGACTGTTGGTTCGTGACCCCGACACGGTCGGGCGTGCCCTCGGACCACTCGGATTGTCCGCCGCGGACGTGGCGGCCGTCGCCGGTGACGTCACCGACGCGCGGTCGGTCGGCCGGGCGGTGGGCGGCTGCGCCGCGGTCCTGCACGCCGCCGGGGTCTACTCGTTCGACAGCCGCCGTCACGCGCACATGCGGCAGGTGAACGTCGATGGCACCGAGGTGGTGCTCGACGCGGCTCGCGCGGCCGACGTCGAGACGATCGTGCATGTGTCCTCGGTGGTGGCCCTGGCACCGACCGGAGGGGTTCCGCTCGCCACGGATCTGCCTGTCGGCCGTCCGCGGGAGCGGTACATGGCCACCAAGGCGGCTGCCGAGGAGGTGGCCCGGCGGCACCAGGCAGCGGGATCACCGGTGGTCATCACCTACCCGATGGCCACGCTGGGCCCACACGACCCGTACGTCGGCGACCAGGTCGCCAGGTTGCGGGCGCTGCTGCGCGGGCAACTGCCCATCTGGCCGGGCGGCGGATTTCCGGTGGGTGACGTCCGCGAGGTGGCCGACCTGCACGTCGCGGCGCTGGGCTCCGGGTCGGGTCCGCGACGCCTGCTGGCACCGGGACGGACCCTGTCCACCCGCGAGTTCGTCGCGGCCGTACGCGAGGTCACCGGCCGCCGGTTGCCGGTCGGCTACCTGCCCTCGGCGGCGGTGCTGCCGGTGGGGGCCGCCGCGTCCGCGTTCCAGCGGATCTGGCCCTGGCACGTCCCCGTCGAGTACGGCGCGGTCTACACCTGTCACTGCGACCTGCGTACCGGCCCGGAGGTACCTGCGCCGACACGCCCGGTCACCGAGACGATCCGGGACACCGTGGCGTGGTTGTACCGCACCGGTCGCATCAGCCGACGACAGGCCGGGCTGGCCGCCGACGCCGCTTGACGAGGCGACGGCGTCACCTCGGCGGGCGCATCCTCCTAGGCGATCCGTCGCCGGCCGCCCTGGCGGTCCGCCGGCGCGCCTACGGTGCCGCGGCTGCGACAGCTGCGAGGTCTGCCCGACCTTCCGCTGCCTCGACCAGGGCGATCATGCCGGCCAACGTGTGGTGGGTGAAGCACTCGCGCAGCGGAACCGTGACACCGAAGCGTCGCTGGATCCGCTGGACGAGCTGGGGGACGAGCATCGAGTGCCCGCCGGCGTCGAAGAACGAGGTGTCGGCCGCGAACGGACCGGTGCCCAGCAGCGCCGACCAGATCTCGGCCAGGCCCCGTTGCACCGGGCTGTCCACCGGCCGTCGCGCCGCTGCCGATCTCGGTGTGGGCGGTCGGCGACGCTTCCCCTCGCCGGCCGCAGAGCGAGGCTGAGCCTCGACCGGATCGCGGCGACCACGCAACTCCAGCAGGCCGTCCCAGCGCCAGCGGCCGAGGTCACCGGTGCGGTACCAGCGCAGGTCGGTGTCGTCGTCCGGCTCCCCGTCGGGGGCCCGGAAGGCCGCCCGCCGCCAGCCACTATCGTCGCCGCTGCCGTCGTGCTCACCGTCGCGGTCGTCGAGGTAGCCGTCGCATACGTAGCGGCTGCGTACCACGATCTCGCCGGTGAGGCCCGTCGGGCAGGGCTGGTCCGCCTCGTCGAGGACCAGCACCTGCCGTCCGGGAATCGGGCGGCCTATCGGCACGCTCGCCGGCACCGGGCCGGTGATCTCGTGCCAGGTGGCCGCGATGGTCTCGGCGGGGCCGTAGACGGTCGCCAGCCGGGTCGCCGGCAGCACCCGCCGGAAGCCGTTCACCACCTCATCCGACAGTGTCTCGCCGGTCAGCACCAGCCGGCGCAGGCTGGTGGGCCGGTCGGTCGGCTCCCGGGCCGCGAGGACGCCGAGCAGCTCCCGGGCGAGGCTCGGCACCGTCTGGAGGAAGGTGATGCGCTCCCGGACCAACCAGTCGACCAGCTTCTCCGGGTGCGCCCGGATGCGGACCGGCACAGGATGCAGGGTGCCGCCGCCGACCAGCGTGGCGACCGTCTCGCACAGGCTCGGGGCGTGCTCCGGGGCGAGCCACTGCGCCACCCGGGCGCCGGGCGTCAACTCCAGGGCGTCGGCCATCCAGGTGACGAACTGGGCGAGCGCCGCGTGGTCGTGAGCGATGACCGCCGGTCGCCCGGCGCACTCCGAGGCGTACGCCACGTAGGCCGTGCGGGTGAGGTCGTCGGTCGGTGCCGGCGCCGTCGTCGTCGACGGGCGGGGCAGGCACGTCACGTTGAGCAGCCGGCCGTCGAGTTCGTCGCGGAACCAGCGGGCCAGGTCGTCGTCCGGGTCCTCCCCCGTCCGGAGCAGACAGACCGGACGCAGCTGCGACAGGATCGCCCGGCCGCGCCGCCCGGCGTCGCCGGTGCCGAACCAGACCAGGTGACCACCGGCGCGCAGGACACCCAGGGACGCGGCGAGCTGCCATGGCCCGGGTGTCATCCGCACTGCCACGGGCTCGCCCTCGACGGCCAGCCCGCGCAGGTAGGTGGCCACCGCCGCGGTGCGGCGCTCCAGTTCGCCGTACGTCCACCGGCCGTCCCGGCTGGCCACGGCGACGGCCTCCGGAGTCTGCCCGGCACGCCGTCGGACGATCTCGTGCACGGGCAGCGCCTCGGCGCGCGGGCCGTCGGTCGAGCCGACCAGCGTCGGGCCGTCCAGGGAGAGCCGATGCACCGGCGTGTGCGGCGCGTCGAGCGCGGCCGACAGCAGCGTACGCACCTGCCCGAGCAGGCCGGCGGCGGTGGCGGAGGCGAACCGGTCCGCGCGGTGGCTGAGGGTGCCGGCGACCGTGGGCCAGGTACTGCGGACGGTGATCGCCAGATCCGCGACGGTGGGGCCGAGGTCGGTCACCGCCGTCGGCACGACACCGGCACCGGCCAGCCGCAGGTCCGCCTCCGGACCCGGTAGGGCCAGCAGGACGTCGCAGAACGGCACCCGCCTCGGGTCACGCTCGACGGGCAGTTCCCGGACCAGCCGCGCGAACGGCAGCTCCCGGTGTCTGGTGGCGGCCCGCAGCACGGCCGCGGCCCGGTCGACCACCTCGCTGAAGGTGGGACCGCCGCCGAGATCAGCGGTAAGGACCAGCAGGTTGTCGCAGGGGCCGACGAGCGCGGGAAACCCGGGCGGTGGCACCGGTACCGGCATCGCGACGGTCACCCGGTCGTCGTCGCCGTACCGGTGCAGGACCGCCTGCACCGCGGCCAGCAGCACCGCCGCCGGGGTGGCCGACCGGGTCCGGCAGTACGTGGCCAGCTGGTCGGCGAGGGCGGTGCCCCAGTCGAACGGCACCAGGCCGGCGGGCCCGGCCGGGCGGGTGGCGCCGTCATGGTCGACGGGCAGTGGCACCGGCGGCGGCAGCGGGGTGAGGTGGGCGGTCCACCAGTCCAGCAGCCGGCGACCGACGGGACCGTCCACCAGGTCACGCTGCCAGCGGGCGTACTCGGCGTAGCGCAGCACCGGGGCCAGCGACGCGGGTGTGACCGGCCCGGGGCGCACCTGCGCGGCGTAGCAGATGGACAGCTCGTCCACGATTATCGAGATCGACCGGTCGTCGGCCACCGCACGATGCAGTGCCAGCACCAGCCGGTGCGTGGCGGAGCCGGTACGCACCAGCGTCAACCGGGCCAGCGGCGTGTCGGTGGCCCGCTCCGGGACGGAGGCGGCCGCCGCGCAGACCCGGTCGACGGCGCGTTCGCGTTCCGCGTCGGCCAGGTGCCCGAGGTCGACGTGGACGAACGCGCCGTTGGTGTCGGCGGAGACCACCGGCTGCGGGACGCCGTCCACCTCGACCAGCCGGGTCCGCAGCACCTCGTGCCGATCCAGCAGTGTGCGCCAGGCCGATCGCAGCGCCGGCACGTCGATCGTCCCGTGCACGTGCCAGGTACGGACCAACCGGTGCACACCCCGGTACGGGGCGAGTTGCTCCAGCAACCACACACCGTCCTGCACCCAGGAGGTGGGGCCTGGCTCGACCGTCACCTCGGCGTCGCCGGTCAGCGTCGTTTCTCCGCTCGTTGCCACGGACGAATCGTGGCATGTGGAATTGCGGCGGCCTTCTCAATAATTGCGATCCCGAATACCGGCTATGACGGTTGCCCCATCGAGCAGTTCAGCCGGCAGAATGGGGCCATTTTCGACTGCTTTTCCGACCCCGCACACACCGCATTACCGCCGCGTGCGGCCGCTGCTGGTGCACAGCGAAATGCATCGCGACGGTGCGCATCGTCAATGTGTTCCGGGCTTGTGCCGGCGTGCCGCCGTCGGCGGCGGCACGCCGTCCGTTCATCGCGCCATCGGTCAGGAGACCCCCGTGACCCGCATCGGCAGGCCGCCCTTGATCCGCAGGGAGAGCATCGGTTCGGGCACCACCTGGTACGCCGGGTCGCCGGTCAGCCGCAGTTCCCGCACCACCATGGCGGTCACGAAGGTGGCCTCCATCAGTCCCAGGTGGTTACCCACGCAGAACCGTGGTCCGGCGCCGAACGGCACGTACGCGTAGCGCGGCCGGTCGTTCGGGCGGGCGGGGTCGAACCGGTCCGGGTCGAACCGGTCCGGGTCGTCCCAGAACTCCGGGTGCCGGTGCAGGGTGTACGGGCAGATCAGCACGTCCGAGCCGCCCGGCACGTGGTAGCCGCCGATCACGTCGGCCTGCTGGGCGATCCGGGAGAGCATCCACACCGGCGGGTACAGCCGCATCGCCTCGTTGATCACCTGTGCGGTGAACCGCAGCCGGGCCAGGTCCTCGTACACCGGCTGCCGGTCGCCGAGCACCTCCACCGCCTCGGCGCGGACCCGCTCCAGCACCTCCGGGTGCCGGTCAAGCAGGTGGAAGGTCCAGCCCAGCGTGCTGGCCGTGGTCTCGTGACCGGCCAGCAGCAGGGTGACCAGTTCGTCGCGCATCCGCAGCCGGCCCACCCGGGGGTCGGCCTCCTGCCGCGTCGAGACGATCAGCCGGGACAGCGCGTCGTCGCCCTCCTCGCCGCGCGCCCGCCGCTGGGCGACCAACGCGTCGACGACCCGTTGCAGGTCCCGCCGGGCCCGCCGGAACCGCAGTTGGTGCGGCAACGGCAGCCAGGTCGGCACAGAACCCATGGTGACCATCTCGAACATGGCCTGGTCCTGCATGACCTCGAAGGAGTGGCCCACCGAGCGGTGCTCGCTGAGGTCGCTGTCGAGCAGCGTACGACCGAGCACACCAAGGGTGAGCCCGGTCATCTCCTTGACGATGTCGACGGGAGCGCCGTCGCGGTGCGCCCGTAGCCGGTCCACCAGCCCGACGGCCTCCTCGACGACCACGCCGGCCTGAGCGGCGATCCGTTTGGCCTGGAACGCCGGTTGGATCACCCGCCGCTGTTTGCGCCACAGCTCACCCTCGCTAGTGAGCAGGCCGTCGCCGAGGGCCCTCCGGGCCTGGGCCAGTCCGACGCCCTTGTGGTAGTTCTGGCTGTTGTCGGCCAGCACGTACTTGGCGTGGTCCGGGTGATTGAAAAAGTAGAGCCGTTTGAAACTCGGCCCGAGCCGGACCACGTCGCCGTAGCTGGCCGCAGTGCGCATCATGCCCAGCCGGTCCTGGGCGAGCTGCCAGAGCGTACGCAGCATCGCCGCTCCGGTCGGTCCCGCCGTGACCCGCCGCGCTCCTGCGATGGTCATCCCGTCACCCCGCCTCGGGCCGCGGCCTGCCATGCCGGCACACCGTCAGCCACGTCGATGCCGTTCCGGTCGAGTTGCCGGAACCGGCCACGTACGAACAGCACCCCGTCGGCCTCGGGTTCCCGACGGACCGCGAGCAGGTTGGCCACGAAGATGGTGTGGTCCCCACCCTCGTAGGACCGCCACAGCTCGCACTCGAAGTGCGCCAGCGCCCCGACGATCAGCGGGGCGCCGGTGAGCCGGCCCGGCACCCAGTCGACCGCGTCGAACTGAGCGGCGCCCAACGGGCGTCGGCGGTCGGCGAAGTGCCGGGCCACCGGCTCCTGGTGTGCGGCCAGGACGGAGACCCCGAACTGGCCGCACTCGATCAGGCTGCGATGCATGATCGCCTGTTGGTCGACGCAGATGAGCACCAGGGGCGGATCCAGGGAGACCGACGTGAACGAGTTCGCGGTCATCCCGTGTGGACATTCCCCGCCCACAGTCACCACGGTCACGCCCGTGGCGAACGTGCCGAACGCACGGCGCAACTGGACCGGATCGCACGGCTCGGCGGTGGGCTCTGGCTGGACGTTCACGTGTACCTCCCGTGGATCGCTATGCCGCCCGCGCCCGCACCCGGTAGGGCGCCAGTGCCCGGGCCAGCGCCTCCGGCACCCGGGACGGGCTGGTGCGGTTGTTCGGCCCCCGCATGCAGGCCACCCGTTGCCGGCCGCGGGCGACCAGCACCTCGCCCTCGGGATGCATCCGGACATAGTCGAAGCTGAATTCGATCTGTGTCTGGGCGAGTTCGACCAGCCGCATACGAATGGCCAACTGGTCGAAGGCGGTGATTTCCGCGAAGAACTCGCAGTCGACCTTCAACGTGAACAGCTTGAGATCGCTGCGCAGGTCATCGAGGACATCGTTCGCCTTGTCGTGCAGGAACATCTCCCGGCAACGGCCCTGCCAACGCAGGTAGTTGACGTAGTAGACGTTGCCGACCAGGTTTGTCTCCTCGAAACCGACCGTGTGCCGATACTCGTAGTAGTCCTCCACCTCACAGCCCTCCGTCGGTGCGCACGGTGAACACGACCGGCGTGGCCGCTTGGCCCACGGTGGTGGCGAAGGTCGCCACCCGCGTCGCGCCCGCAGCGAAGACCAGCCACCCGTCGCGTTGGATCGGCGTCAGCGTCACCGAGAGGTGCTCCGGCAGGTCGACCTGCCGCAAGCAGTCCAGCGCCGCCTCCACCTGGGTCGCGGCGGTGTCCCGGTCGACGCCGAAGCTGGTGACCGCCTGGTCGACCAGCACCTCGTACCGGCCCAGAACCGGGGAGCCGCCGTCGACCGGTCGCGGCGAGACGGACCGTACGTCGCAGCCGACCGGGGTACGGGACGCCACGGCGAGGCTGAGCTCCGCGCCGTGGGAGACCGCCACGTACCGCCCGTCCACCTGCTCCGGTTGCCCGTCGGGGGTGTACCGAAGGTCGGCGGCGTACCCGAGTGCCCGGCCGACCGCCAACTCCGGCTGGTCGCCGGCGTTCGGCTCCACCGCCACCGCGATCGCGGTGCCGATCAGGTCGCCCAGGGTCCGCTCCAGGTAGGAGCCGAGCAGCGGCGCCACCCAGGGGCCCCGGCCGTCCTTCTTGCGTACCGCCCGCAGCTGCAGGCCCTCCCACCGCTCGACGACCTCGCCGGTGCTGGTGCGCAACGCGATGTCGTAGACGTAGGTGTCTCCGTCGCGCTCCCGCTCGGTGGCGCAGTAGCGCAACGGCTCACCGGTGCCCATCTGGGACCCGGCCGGGTACAGCCGTGCGATCGCCACCGGCAGCAGCGTGGCGTCCGGTACGCAGACCTGGTTGCCGTGCATCAACGCGTCGCGGACCCCCGGGTCACCGAGCACCAGCGTGTCCGGCAGATAGGCGCTGAACCAGTCGGTCTCCGGCACGGTGGCCACGTCGGCGTCGACGTCGCGGGCCGCCGCCCGGTGGAAGGCGCGCAGCCGTTGGAAGCGCGCTCCCTGGAACAGGGTGTCGCCGTACAGGTCCCGGGCCGGGTCCAGCGGCACCGGCGGCAGATCGTCGGCGACCTGCTCCGGCGGACCGGCCGGCACCGGACCTTCGACGAAGCGCAACGTCGCCTCGAAGTGGTCCGCGGCGAATCCGGTGTCCGCGGTACGGATCACCGCCCGTACCGTGTCGTCGGCGGTCACCAGGGCCGCGACCCGGATGGTGGTGCTGCCGTGCGGTGGCACCACGATCGGCCGGGCGAAGCGGGCCTGCTCGATGACCGGCACCTCGCTGCGACCGGTCACCGTCATGGCCGCCTGGGCCATCGCCTCCATGCCCATGACCGCGGGGAAGAGCAGGTTCCCGTCGAGCAGATGGTCGGGCAGGTACAGGTCGCTGCCGGCGGTGAGTTCGATGTCGGTGACCAACTCCACGCCGTGGTAGCGCACCTGCGGCTGGTCCACGAAGCGCAACAACGGCAGTTCCGGCTCCTCGAAGCGCAGCGTGTCCAGGCTGTCGGCACGTCCGCTGATCACCACCACGGGCGGGGTGTCCGGGTCGGTGACCAGTCGGCGCAGCACCGCCACCCCCTGCTCGGGAGTGATCGGGGTGATGCCGTCGCGGGCCAACGACTCGACGACGGACAACTTCTCCCCCATGCCCACACCGGACCAGACCGACCACTCCAGGCAGATCGAGCGGCAGGTCGGGTGGGCCGCGCCGAAGCGACGGGTCTGCTCGGCCAGCCGGTCGTTGGCCGTGGCGTAGTGCGCCTCGCCCCGCAGCCCGGCCCGGCCGATGATGCTGCCGAAGGTGACCAGCAGCTTCAGCCGGTCGGCGTCGACGGCGTCCAGGACCGCGGCGAGGCCGCCGACCTTGGGTGCCAGCGCGCCGTGGACGGCGTCCATGTGGAGCGAGGTCAACGCCGCCGGTTCGTTGCGCCCGGCACCGTGCAGCACCCCGGTCACCGGGCCGAGCAGGCGCTCGACCTCGTCGACCGCGGCCCGCACCGCCACCGGGTCGGTGACGTCGGCACGCAGGTAGCGCGCCTGCACACCGGCGGCGGCGAAGCGTTCCAGGTTGGCCGCCAGTTCCGCGTCTGCGGCCAGGTCGGAGCGGCCCAGCACGGCGAGTTTGGCACCGGCGTCGGCGGCCAGGGCGAGCGCACACTCCGCGGTGATGCCCTTGCCGCCGCCGGTGACCAGCAGCACGTCACCGTCGCCGAGAGGCTGTTCGACCCGACCGGCTTCGATGGGCAGGGCCCGCAGGACCTGCTGTCGACGCGCACCGGTCACGTCGTAGTGAACCTCGTGATAGGTGTCGGTCGCGGCGACCTCGGCCAGCACCCGGTCGGCGACGTCCAGGGTGGCCGGCAGGTGCACCACAGTGGTCCGGATCCGGGGGTCCTCCAGTCGCAGGGTCCGGGCCAGGCCGCTGGCGCCCAGGCCGTGCTGCACCAGCACGAAGCGGTCACCCGCTGAAGCGGTCAGCGCCGCCCGGGCTCCCTGCAACGCCGGTTCGAGTTGCTCCGGGGTGCAGTCGGCCGGCAGCCAGACCAGGACGCCGCCGCCGACGCCACCGGCGGCCAGCGCCTGCCGGGCCTGCTCCGCGCGCGGGTCGGTGTGGCCACCGAACAGTTGCCACCCGGCGTTCGCCTCGGCCGCTCCCGGCGCCGGTGGGGGCGCCTCGACCAGGTCGACCGCGAACGCCCGGATGAAGGTGTCCACGCCCGGCACCGACGTCGGCTGCGTCAGGTCCTCGGCCAACCCGGTGCCGATCAGCGCCTCCATCGCCTCGGCGACCTCCCGTACGGTCGCCGTGGCCACGTTGGTGGGCAGCCGCGACGGCGGTACGCCGAGCTGCTGCGCAGCCTGGTTCACCACCTGGCTGACCGTGATCGAGCTCAGGTGCAGGTCATCGAGGAGTCGGCTGTCCTCACCGACCATCTCCAGCGGAAGTTCCGCCCGGGCGGCGACGAGTTGACGCAGCACCAGCGAGGCCGGCTCCCCGGTCGGTGCGGCACCGTTCACGGAGGCCGGCGCGGCGACCGGCTGCGGCGAGTCGGGCAGCACCACGTCGGAGTCGGTCTCGCACGGGCTGGCGAAGAAGCTGAATTCGTCGACGTCCTTGACCGGCCGGACCAGCCGGCCGTCGAAGAGCTGAGGATGCACCCGCGCCGCCCCGACCACGTACGCCGCGGCGGCGACCCGCAGCACGCTGGCCAGCGTCTCGTCGTCGGTGTCGAGCGCGACCGTCGGCACCGAGGTGTCGGTACGGCCCAGGTCGGACAGGATCCGTCCGGGTCCGACCTCGACGAACAGGTCCACCTCCTTGGCGGCTATCGCGATGGCCTGCGCGAACAGCACCGGCTCGGTGATCTGGTCACGCAGCAGCACCGACAGGTCGACGCCGGCCGGCAGAACGGTGCCGGTCACGGTGGAGACGACCTGGCGTTGCAACGGCTGGAACCGCTCCTCGGCGAGGTATCCGCCGAACGCCTCGGCCGCCTCGGCGACCAGCGGCGAGTGGAAGGCGTGCGAGACCCGTAGGCGCTTGCCGGGGATTCCGGCTGCCTCGGCTCGTTCCAGCACCCGCTCGACGGCGTCGATCGGGCCGGAGATCACCGTCTGCCGCTGGCTGTTGTAGCCGCCGATGACCACCGGCTCCCCGCTGAGCAGGCGGCGGGCGGTCTCCGGGTCGGCCGGGACACCGGCCATGGTGCCACCCGGACGGCCGTGCTCGGCCATGGTCCGTCCCCGGGCGGCGGCCATCCGCAGCACCGAGGACAGGTCCATCGCCCCGGCCCAGTGCAGCGCGGTGAGCTCGCCGAGACTGTGCCCGACGGCCACGTCGGCCTCGATACCGAGCGCGCTCAGCACGCTGAGCCCGGCGACCGAACCGGTGACGATGCGTGGCTGGGCGACCTCGGTGGCCACCACGTCACCGGTGGGCAGCGCCGCCTCGGTGACGATCCGGTCGGCCTGGCTGAACCGGCGGCGCAGCGCTTCGGCCGGTCGACCCCGGCCGGTGCCCTGGCCGGGGAAGAGGAACCCGACCCGGGCGGCGCCGCGGACGTGGCCGAGGAAGGCCCGGCCGTCTGCGGCGTACAGTCGGCTCTCGCCGGCCTGCAGCGCCGCGTGCACCCGCAGCAGTTGACGCTCGGCGTCCTCCGGCGAGCGGGCCACCACCGCGGCCCGGTACGGCCGGTCACCGAGTTCGGTGTAGATGCTGGCGGCCAGGTCGCCGAGTTGGGCGTAGGACAGGCGGATCACCTGTGCGGCCAGGGCCTGGACCCGCTCGGCCAGCTCGGCCGGGGTGTCCGCGTCCAGGACCAGCAGTTCGACGTTCTGGGCGCGGGCGGCGATGGTGCGGGTCCGGGCGTCCGGCGAGCGACGCGGAGTCTCCTCACCGGACACCACCAGGTGGGTGTTGATGCCACCGAAGCCCATCGCGGTGATCCCGGCGCGCAGCGGCGCGTCGGCCGGCCACGGCTCGGCGGTGGGCAGCACCCGCAGCTTCGCCTCGTTCGAGGTGAGCACCTCGTGCGGCTCCTCGCAGGCGACCGTCGGCGGCAGCATCTGGTGGTGCACCGCGAGGACCGCCTTGAGCAGGCCGGCGACCCCGGCCGCTGCCTTGGTGTGCCCGATCATCGCCTTGATCGAGCTGATCGCGGCCGGGGTGCCGGACGCGCCGGCGGCCCGGCGCGCCTCGGTCAGCGCCCGCAGCTCCGTCGCGTCACCGACCTCGGTGCCGGTGCCGTGTCCCTCGAACATCGGCACGGTCTCGATGCCGAACCCGGCGCGGGCGTACGCCCGGGTCAGCGCCAGCCGGTAGCCGTCCTCCTCCGGCCGGGTGATGCCACCCTTGCCGTCGGAGGACATGCCCCATCCGGCGATGGAGGCGTAGATCCGCCGGCCCTGCGCCACCGCGTCCTCGTGGCGCATGAGGACGACCATGCCGCAGCCCTCGCCGGGCCAGAAGCCGTTGGAGCCCTGGTCGTAGACCTTCATCTCGCCGCGTGCCAGCGCACCGGTCTTGGCGAAGCCGATGATCTCGAACGGGTCGATCGACAGGTCGACCCCGCCTGCGACCGCGACGTCCAGTTCGCCTTCCACCAGGCTGCGGCAGGCGGTGAGCACCGACAGCAGCGACGATGAGCAGGCGCCGTCGACGGTGTAGCCGCCGCCTTTGAGGTCGAAGTAGTTGCAGATCCGTCCGGCGATGGTGTTGGACAGGCCACCGGCCAGGGTGTCCTCGTCGATGGCCGGGAACGGCGCTTTGTATCGCTGTTCCAGGGTGCCGAGGAAGTCGGCGAGCTGGTCGTCGTCCCAGCCCTGCTCGCGCAGGGCGGCACCGACTGTCCGCCGGACGTACGGCCAGCGCAGCCGCATCACGTTCGCCCGGGAGAACTCCCCGGTCAGGGTGTTGCCGACCACCACGCCGGTGCGCTCGCGGGGCAGTTCGGCGCCCATTGGGAAACCGGCGTCACCGAGCGCCCGGGCTGCGGTGTCCAGGGCCAGCCAGTGGGTCAGGTCGGTGGATCGGTACGTGCTGCCGGCGATCCGGTACTTCTGCCGGTCGAACTCGTACCCCTCGATGACCGCGGCGTTGCGGGCGTAGAACCGGTCCGGGACGCTGCGGTCGGCGTCCCAGTAGTCGGCCAGCCGCATCCGTTCGTCCGGCAGGCGGCGGAAGGCCCGCCGACCCGTGATCACGTTCTCCCACAGTTCACCGGGAGAGGCGGCGTCGGGATATCGGCATCCCATGCCGACGACGGCGATCCTGCTCATGCCGGCACCGCTTCCTTGTGGGAGTTGGGGCCCGCGGCGTGGGCGTCGGTGGTGGCGGTCGCGGGGACCGGCACCCCGTCGGTGGGCGCCGCCGCGGCGGCGGCAGCTTCCCGCTCTTCGCGAGCCTTGTTGGAGATGTGCAGCGCCCAGAGGAACATGCCGCGGATGAGGCAGACCGCCGCGGTGGCGAAGAAGAGCCCGTACGCGATGCCCATGCCCGTGATGAGCCCGTAGAGGCTGGCCACGCCGGCGCCGAAGGCGATCTGTGACGCCGGGCGGGACGGGCTGGTTCCCGGGTCGGTGATCATGTAGTTCGTGAACAGCACGAACGCCACGCTTGTCATCATGCCCAGAGCGCCCAGGATGGAGACGTCCAGGACCACGCCACGGATCACCGCCTGGAGCACGAACGCGGACAGCCAGCCCATGATCAACCACGTCCGGCCGGTGAGCTTGGCGTTGAGCATCGTGCCGGCGGTGAGGATGATCGCCGGCACCAGCCAGTCACCGAGCGCCGGGGTGTGCTCGGTGAAGTGGTACGGCGGCGCGATGCTGGCCCACGGGAAGAGGATCAGGATCATCGCGATGCCGAAGTTCGACGGGTTCATGTAGTGCCGCAGTCGACCCCGGACGGGGGCTCGCAGGATCCACTTCGCGGCGATCGCCACGGTGACCCCGAACATCATCACCCAGACCCGGTCGTTGACGTAGGTCAGCATGTTGACGGCCAGCGAGGTGATGTGCGCCGGGAAGAGGAACTCGACGAATCCGCGCCTTCCACCGCCGAGGAAGCGCGGCGCGCGACCCTCGGCCCGGGCACCGATCACCTCCAGCACAATCTCCACCGTGTAGCCGGTGGCGAGCGCGATGAACGGCCACAGCCAGGGCTGCTCGAAACCGAGGTAGACGTAACCGACGATGTTGAAGATCGTGATCGAGATCGCGAAGCGGCGCAGCGCCGTCGTCGTCTTCGCGTCGTGCCGGACGGGGCTGGTCTTGGTGTCGGCCATCTCCGTTACCTCTCGTTGGCCTGCGAGCCGAGCTGCACGTCGTGCCAGCCCGGGGTCAGCTGAAGGTCCTGCTTACGGATTTGCCCGGTGCGGTCGCGCCAGCAGAGCGTGACCTGTACCGAACCGGTGACCTCGGCGCCGAGACCGATGTGCACCTCGTTGCTGCGCTTGCCGGAGTGCCCGCCGCCGCCGTCGACCCGGGAGACGAACTTGCGGCCGTCGGGGGTGGTGACCATGACCTGGGCGCCCACCGCCGGCGAGCCGGTAGCGGCCGGATCGGCGGTCTCGTGGGTCAGCCGCAGGCCGAGGAAGGCGCCGGCGTCCGGGCTGGTGTTGCGGTAGAAGATCGGCTCGGCCCACTGCCGGGCCACCGCCATGTCGAGCCGGCCGTCGCCGTCGGCGTCGCCGGTGGCGATGCCTCGGGTCGGCAGCGGGATGTCCAGGCCGAGCTCGGGGGCGATGTTGACGTACCGGCCGTCCTTGCCCTCGACGAAGAAGTGCAGACGCTGACTGCCGCCGATGTCGTCACCGGGACGCACGTTCGGCCACCAGCTCGTGTGGCGCACCAGCGTGTCGTTGGTGGTGGCCAGTTCCTGCAGCTGGGGCCAGCGGTTGACCTCACCGCGGACGAAGCCGGTGGCCTGGGCGATGGCGAGCCGGCCGCCGTTGTCGAAGTCGGCCATCTTGACGTCCCAGCCCCAGCCCGACCAGGCCAGGCCGAGGTCGGCGCTACGGTCCCGGAAGGGCGCCTTGCCGCTGCTGAACGCCGTCTTGACCCCGCTCTGGTCGGCGGCGGTGTTCATGAACGTGTAGTTGCTCTCCTGGATGCCGAACGGGGTGGTGATGTTGCTGACGAACAGGTCGTACAGGCCGTCACCGTCGATGTCACCGAAGTCGGCGCCCATGCCCTTGAACGAGTCCCGGCCCAGCACCTTCGACTTCGGGATGGTCGCGCTACGGGCCCCCTGGACCAGGGCGAACTCGATGTTGCCCGGGGTGGACCGGTTGTAGAGCAGCCGGTCGGGACCGAAGTCGTGCGCCAGGTACAGCTCGGGCAGCAGGTCACCGTCGAGGTCGACGGCGGCAGCAGCCAGCGCCCACCCCTTGGAGGCACTGTGCGGGATCACGTTGTCCACCCGCTGGAACACGGCGGTGGGCTCGGCGCCCCCGGTGCCCTCGGTGAACCGGAAGACGTAGTCCTCGCCGCCGTTGAGGCCGTAGGACATCGAGTCGTTCATCTCCACGCCGCCCTTGACCGTGTCGTCGAGGACCGGGCTGTGCGGGAAGTAGTTACCGACATAGATGTCGACGTGGCCGTCACCGTCGAAATCGTCGATGGCCACCGCGTTGGTGTTCCACAGCGGGCCGTTGTACTCGCCGACACCGACGCCGGGCACCAGCTCGACGGGGCGGTAGGCGGCGGTGCCGGAGCTGAGTTCCTTGCCGTTGTTGAGGAACAGGATCGGCGTGCGGGCCCAGTAGTAGACCAGCAGGTCCATCCGGCCGTCCTCGTTGAAGTCACCCGGCGCGCAGCCCATCGGTGCGGTGATCCGGCTGATCGGCAACGGCGCGGCGTCCAGCGCGAACGGCTGGTACCGCTGCTCGCCCAGACCCGGAGTCGGGGTGACGATCGTCTGGTCGGTGCGCGGGTCGGTGATGCACAGGTCGTTGGCGAGACCGTCACCGTCCAGGTCGTTCATCGCGATGCCGGCGCCCACCGAGGAGATCCAGGCGTCGATGTGGGTGTACGTCTGGTTGACCTTGCGCACGGTCTGCTGATGCTTGCTGGCCGGCAGCGCGATGCCCATGGGCTCGAACGCGTACCGGGACGCCAACTCCGTACGCTCCGCCGCCGAGGCGCTGGGGAGCCGGACGGCGAAGAACATCCCGACCACGAGTGCGAGGCCGATGATTCCGGCCAACTGCCGGCGCAGCAAGCCAATCGTCATTGACATGAACTCAAGACCTCCCGTTGGTGACGGATTCGTCGGTGGCGACCCCACCGCGCGTCGCGGTGAACTACCGGCCCCGGCCGGTCGGACCGCGGGCCGCTCGGCCACTCGCAATAGCCGGTGGCTTGCGCCCTCTCCGATTGACGGGCGGCACGCGGGACCCGGACCGAGATGCTGGTCCGGACCCTCTTCGTGCCGCCCCGCCATTCGTAGGGCGTGTCAGCAGATCCTCACAGGAGGTCAGAAACCCGGGCTACTCGAAAAATGCCAAGCATTGCTGCTCATCGAACTGATGACACATAAAGATATGCTTCCCAATCTGCGGAACTGAGTCCCCAAAAAGGACTGGGAAGGACGTGGAAGGACGTGGAAATGTCGGGCATCACTCGGCTGCGGCGGCCGCCGTCTGCTCGAATTGCCGACGGATGTTGGCCCGCCACCGCTCGTACGGCGGCACGGATCCGCCGGCGTCCGGCGCCGGTGCGGTGTCGTCGGCCAGGGCGACGGCGGCCGGCACGGACAGCCCGGACAGCGCTGCCGCCGCCACCGCCGAGTGCGGCGGCACGAACCCCGCGTGCACTCGCGCGCGCAGCGCGAACACGCTGCCCAGCGCCAGCTCGGGGGCGTGCTCGCCGGCCTCTCGGCGCAGCGTGGCCAGGTCCGCTTCACCGCACCCACCGGCGAAGGTGGCGGCCAGCCCGACACCGCTGAACAGGTCGGCGTGACGTTCCGGGGCGAACCGCCGGACGGCGGCGTCGACATCGAGCACGCGGGCACCGTGGATGAACCACAGGGCCCGCCCGATGCCCTGGTCCACCGCGCGACCGAAGTAGTCCCGGTGCCCCTGCCAGTCGTACGGCGCCGGCCGGCGCTGCTCGTCGACCCACTTCGCGACGTCGAAGTAGGCCAGGTCGAAGCCGTACCCGTCCACCGCCAGCCAGGTCATCGTCGGGTGGAAGGGACCGGGTTCCAACTCCGGCACCACCTTGCGCCACAACGGTCGCGGCAGCCGGGCCATCGCGAAGCCGATGCCGATGTAGGCCAGGAACAGGTGCGGCGCACCCGGGCCGAGCAGCAGCTCACGGGTACGTCGCCGCCGCCCGCTGCCCATCGCGTCGAGCACGGTGAAGGCCATCGTGACGCCCTCGTACGCGAAGCCCCGCATGCCCTCGTCGACCAACTCGACCCGCTGCTGCACCTCCTCGAGGCCGCGGCAGTCGATCCCCCACTCGAAGCCGCAGACCACGGCCCGTGGAATCGCCTCCAGCCGGGCCGTGGCCGGTGACGACGGCCCCGGGAAACCCCGGCGGGCGAAGCCGACCTCACTCAGCGCCGGCGCCAGCGCCAGCCTGCGCAACGAGCCCAGAACGGTGGACATCGCGTTCCTCCCTCGACGGAGTCGTACCGGACAGCATGGCCGCCGACGCTGCGGCGGTCACGAGGATGCGGGGGCGTCCGGGTCGACCCGGACCCAGCCGGCCGCCCGGCGGGCGGCGGCCATGCTGGCCCATGCGGTCAGCTCGACAAGCGCTCGGTCGTCGGCCCCGGCGGCGCGGACGTCGGCCACCACCTGGTCGTCGACCTGGTAGGAGGCGAAGGCGGTGAGCAGTGCCAGCCGTGCCGCCGGTTGGTCGACGGTGGGCAGATCACGCACCGCCTCGCCGACCCAGGCGCGGCTGATCCCCGTCGGTCGGCCGTCCCAGTCGTCGAGCCGGGCGGCGACCAGGTCGCGTACCGACGTGGGCACCGACCGCTGCCCGGCGGCGTCGATGGCCGCGCCGCCCCGGGCGAGCGCGTCGGCCAGCGTGGGGTGACAACTGCTCCAGGCCAGATCCGGGGCCAGTGGGGCGGCCGGCAGCAGGTCCCGGGCGGTGCCGGGCGGCCGGTCGCCGCGGGCGCCGCGGGCCATCAACTGGCCGAAGACCCGGCGGACACCGCCGCGCAGCGCCGACGGCAGGGCGGCCGGCAGCGGCGACGGTTCGAGGAAGACGTTCACCATCCGGTTGAGGTAGTGAAAGACCAACGCCACGCCGAGCAGTTCGACGGCCTCGACGGCGGGAACCGGCGGCACGAGGTCACGGGCCTGGGTGCGGTCGGTGCCCGCGCGGGCCCACTCGGCCACCCGGCGCCGCTGGTCGTCACCGGCCGGGTCGGCGGCGGAGCGCAGCAGCCCCGCCATGGTGGCCGAGTGCACCTCCACGCAGTACGGGCAGGAGTTGACCGTGGAGACGGCGGCGGCCACCGCCTCCCGGGTGGCCCGGTCCACCCGGCCGGCGGCGACAAGCGTCTCGCGCAGCACGATCCAGCACGCGGCCAGCACCGGTGGCGCGGGCGAGTGCAGGCTCACCGGCGGGGCGAGCATGCCGAAGTCCCGCTCCACCTGGCCGTACACGACGGCGGTGAGGCCGTCGGCTCGCTCGATGGGCACCGGGGTGACCCGGCGTACGTGTCCCCGGGAGGGACGCCGGGCCACCCTGGCGTAGAGGCCACTCACCGTCGCAGTGCGCTGCGCGCCAACGGCAGCACCGCGTCGCGGCTGCTCGTGGCCCCGTCGGGGGCGGGAGCACCGTACTGGACATCGACTCCTCGGGCCCGCGCCGCCGCGACGATGCCGGGCACCGCCCGCTCGGCCAGCGCGGCGATGGTCATCGCCGGGTTCACGGTCAGGCCGGCCGGTACGGCGGAGCCGTCGGTGACGAAGATGCCCGGGTGGTTGCGCAGTTCGTGGCGGTCGTCCAGGGCCGAGGTGGCCGGGTTGTCGCCGATGCGGCAGGAGGCCAGCGGATGCACCGTGTAGGCCCCCACCACGTCGTTGGTCCACGGCATCACCCGGGACAGCCCGTCGCGTTCGAGGATGTCGCGCACCTCCGCGTCGGACAGCGCCCAACCGCGCAGCGTGTTCTCGGTCGGCTCGTAGCGCAGCGAGCCACGGGCCAGCATCTGCTGGGACAGCCGTACGGCGTTGCCGCTGGGCGGCACGGCGCCGAACTCTCCCTCGTTGTCGTCCTCGCTCATCGTGAAGACGGTCAGCCAGGACTGCCAGGTGCGCAGCAGTTCCTTCTTCTCCGCGCCGAACCAGGTCGGCCCGACGGCGTCGGGCACCTGGGCCAGGATGGTGCCGAAGCCCGGCGGGAAGTACAGCTGCTCCAGCGAGAACCGCTCGTACTCGGGCAGGGACCCGTCCAGCCGGTCCCAGCTGGCCACGCAGGGGCCCTTGCCGATCTGGTACGCCTCGTACGGCACCCCGTCCGGCCGGCTGAGGCCGAGCACGTCGCGGATGCGCTCCTCGTCGAAGATGGCGGTGTTGAGTCGCTCGCCGTTGCCGGAGAAGTACCGGCCGACGGCGTGCGGCATGGCGCCGAGGGTCGGCTCGGAGCGCTGGAGGATCACCGGCGTGGCGCCGGCACCGGCCGCGATGATGACGATCTTCGCGTCAATCGTGCCGCTGTCCACCTCGACGCGGTAGTCGACGTCGTCCAGGACGGTGTAGTGCACACGGTAGCCACCGTCGTCGGTACGGCTGAGGTACTGCACCTCGTGCAGCGGACGGATCTGCGCGCCGTGCGCCAGTGCAGCCGGCAGGTAGTTGAGCAGCAGGGAGCGTTTGGCGTCGAACCGGCAACCAGCCATCATCCAGTTGCAGTTGGTGCACTTTGCCTGGTCCAACGCCACCGGCACCGGGTTCGCCGTCCGCCCGGCGTGGTCGCAGGCGGCGCCGAACAGCCCACCGGAGAACGGCACCGTGTCCCAGCTCGTCTGGGAGACGGGCAGCGCCTCGGCCACGCGGTCGTACCAGGGGTCGAGCGTGCTGCGGGAGATGGCGGACGGCCACATCCGGTGCCCGAAGCGGCCCTTGCGGTCGAAGACGAAGCGGGGCGCGCGGGGCATCGCGGCGAAGTAGACGACGCTGCCGCCGCCCACGCAGTTGCCGCTGAGCACACTCATCCCGTCGCCGACGACGAAGTCGAAGACCCGCGTCGACGACGAGCCAAACTTGAAGTCGTGCTCGAACTCCTCACCGGACAGCCACGGCCCGCGCTCGAGCACGACCACGCGCGCGCCGCCCGCGGCGAGATGATACGCGGTGATCGCGCCGCCGAAGCCGCTGCCGATCACAAGGACGTCAGTGCTCTCGGAACTCGTCATGCAGGGCTCCCGGAGGCTGTGGTGTCGGGGTGTGGCTGGGCAAGTTGCCGGCCGTAGCTGTAGGTGTCGAACCGCCACAGCCCGTCGGAGTCGGGCTGGCGGAAGCCGATGATTTTCAGTCCGACGTGGCCGGCGTCGAGCGCCTCCACGGTGTGGGAGTGTGCGGCGGCGTCGAAGGCGATGACGCTGAACATGGCGAGACTGATCCACGCCTCCCGTTCCGGGTGCGTGGGGTCGGTCAGGCGCTGCACCAGCCGGACCCGGTCGGGGAAGTCGAGCGAGACGAACGCCGGCACCTCCGGGTCCAGCTCGATGCCGGCCTCGGCGGCGTACTCCTCGGCGTGCTCATCGAGTCCGTCGGCCAGCGCGTCCAGCGCCGGGGCTAGGCCGCCCTCGGGAGAACCCAGCGCCAGCAACGCTCCGGCGGCGACCGCGCCGCCGTCGGACGAGACGCCGGCCACGGCACGATCGCCCGGCCACCGCTTCTCGCCCGGCAGAATCGTGTCGGCGTACGCCTCCAGCACCATTGTTCGTCCCTGGTTGGTTTCGATTGCCGGGGGCACGGGCATCACCTCTGACGCTCAACTCGAACTGACAGGAAACGCAGGGCCCGAATCGGCGACCGAGGGCAATTCAAGTCACTACTGAAGGCGCCTGACGCCCTCCGCTACATTCATCCAGCCTGGCGTACACCAATGGTGTACGGCGAGCGGCGGGTCGGCATCTCGTGTCATGCTGTCCGTATCTATTTAGGACCCTCAGGCGATGGGAATAGCACGGGCGCACAAATGCGCCCGCCGGTCCCGGCGGCCGGCGCCAGGTGACCATCCGTGGCAGCCGGGAATCCCGCCGGGTCAGCCGGCGGTCGGCTGGTGGCGGGCGGCCACCGCCACCACCAGATTGTCCGGCCCGCCGCGCAGCCCCGTGGCGCAGGTGGACACCCGCCAGCCGCCGGCGCTGAGCAGCAGCCATCCGTCCGAGGTGTCCCGGTCGTAGGTCAGCGGGGTGAACGCGGTGACGCCGACCTTGTGTAGCGACTCCAGCGCCGACCAGACCCGGGTGCCCGCCCGGTGCAGCGATTCGCCGGTCTCGGCGACGATCAGTTCGGCCAGCGCGTGGTGCGCGCCGAGCAGTTGACGCCACTCGACGGGCGTACGCTCGACGACGGTTTCCAGGTCGCAGCCGACCGGCGTACGCGCCGCCACCGCGAGGGTGTGGCCGGCGCCGTGCGCGGCCGAGATCCACCAACCGCCGCCGACCTCGGGGCGCCCGTCGCGTCGGTAGCGCACCGTCGTACCGTCACCGAGCAGCCGGGACACGGCCAGCGCGGTGTGCTGCCGCCGCCACCCCCGGCGCAGGCCCGGCTCCAGCACGGCGGCCACGTCATGGGCGGTCAGGGCGGCGAGCCTGCGGCGCAGGTACGGCCCGAGCACCTGCGCCGGCCACGGACCGGTAGCCCGGCGTACCGGCAGCGGTCTCAGGCGCAGCCCGGTCCACCGTTCCACGATTCGCCCGCCGGCCAGGGTTTCCAGGTCGAACCGGTGAACGTCGTCGTCCTCGACCCGGCGGGTCGCGCGCAGCGTCACCTGTTCGTAGGGGCCGGCCCCGGCCAGCCAGATCCGGTCGACGCCCAGCGGTTGCAGCACCGTGTCGGGCGCCCAGGGGCGCAGTGCGCGCAGGAAAGCGTCCCGCACACCGGGGTCGCCGAGCACCAACGGGCCGGCGACGGCGGCGACCGATCCCACCGCATCGCCTTCGGTCAGCTCCAGCACGCAGCCCGACGCGGTGATCTCGCGGTAGCGCAGCCGGCGGCCCGAGTCTCCCGCCTGGATGAAGAAGGCGCGAGAAGGCCGGTACGGCGCGAGGCCACCGACCCGCGCGGGCGGCATCGGCAGCGCGGTGGGCACCGGCAAATCGGCGGCCGACGGTACGGCGGAAGCGGGAACGGCCGACCGTCCGGCGCCCGGGTGCCGCAGCCGGGCGTGGGCGTAGGTCACCTGACGGCCTCGGTGCTCACCGCGCAACGTGACCACGACGGCGTTGGCCACCGGCTCAGCCGCGGCGGTCAGTCGCAGCCTGACGACGTCCTCGCCGACGGCGAGCGGCGCACCGAACTCGACCGCCTCGAACACCGGCGGACCCCGGTGGCCGGTGAGCGCGGCCCACCCCTGCGCGAGCGCTTCCAGCACGTGCGCGGCCGGCAGCAATGGAGCGGTGGGGTCTCTCGGCTCGTCGAGGCCGGGTGTCTCGCCGGGGCTGAGCGTGGTGGTGGTGACCAGCAGCCGACCGGGGTCGTGGACGAGCACCACGCGGGTGAAGCGCGCGGCGAACGCCAAGGGCTGGGTCATCCCGTCCGCTGTTGTCGCCATGCGCTGCACCGTGTCCACTCTGTGCGGTAGGTCACTGGGTCAGGCGAACTGCGCCTGGATCCGCTGACGCCACACCTCGTAGGCCGGTTCGGCGCTGTCGGGCGGGAGGTTCTCCCGGGCCCGGTCGGTGACCGCCGCCGCCTCCTCCGGGCTGCACCCGCAGAACACCTCGGTGGCCAGGGGCGTGTGCTCGGTGACCAGTCCGGCCCGCAGTCGTGCCTGCGCGCCGAAGGTGGCGCCCTGGGCGAGTTGCGGACGGTACCGGCCAGCGTGGACGGCGAGCTTCTTCAGGTCGTCGGGGTCGGCGCCACCGGCGTAGGTGGCCGCCAGGCCCATGCCGCTCCACAGATCGGCGTGCCGGTCGGCGTCGAAGCGACCGATGATGTCCGCAGCGACGTCGGGATCGGCTCCGGCGACGAACCAGCTGGCCCGGCCGATGCCCTGGTCGAGCGCGCGCCGGGGGTAGTCGCCCGGCAGATCCGGCGGCCACGGCACCGGAGCGACCGTCTGCTGGCGGACGTACCGGTCGGTCTCGAAGTAGGCGCGGTAGAAGCCCAGGCCGTCGAGGACCAGCCAGCGCAGCAACGGGTCAGGCGCGGCCAGCGCCCGCCAGCGCCAGCGCGGGACCTTGGCGAACGCCCAGCCGATCCCCACGTAGGCCATGTAGATGTGGGGCGCGCCGGCGCCGGTCAGGAAGCGGGTGGTGCGGTTGCCACCGGCCACCCCGTCCAGCACGGCGTAGCCCATGGCGGCCCCTTCGTAGGCAAAGCCACGGAACTGCCGCTCGATCAAATCGAGTCGACCGATGTCCGACTCCTCGCGGGCCTCGACCGCGGTCCGGAAACCGGTGAGGAAGCTGGCACCGACGGATTCCAGCCGCTGGCGGGCCGGCTCGTCCTTGACGTGAAATCCACGTCGGCTCATCGTCGTTTCGGCAATGTCCGGCGTCATCAGCTGCGCGCGGAGGGTACGCCACAGGCCTGCCATGAGCTCTCCCCAGGGAAGACGGACCCGATCGGGTCCGGGTCCTCGTCCGGTGTCTCCAGACGAACCGAGGCTATGGGCACGAGTTGACCTGCGCCTACTTCACAGTTGCTCTGAGTGACAGAACGATCACGGAAGGCGCTCCCTGGCTGGCCGACGGGGCGATGGCCACCCGAACGCAATTGGCGCCGCGGGCCAACCGGCTGAAAGCACGAACAAAGAAGGAATACGGTCGCCGACTGGGGCACACTCGGAAAGTCTATTCGACGTGATCACACCCAGGGCGCGTCGCCGCACGTCAGAGAATTCTCTCCACGCGCAGACACTTCCACCGAAAATTACTATATCCACCCAAGGCAATGATGCCTACCGATGGGTAAGAAGCAAAATTCGCCGGCCCCGGCGGAACGCCGCCGCCGACCAACCATTTCAGGAAGAGGTATCGACGTGACACAGGCACCGGACGTGATCGCCGATCTCACTGCGGAGAGTGAGGCTCTCGACGCCGTCGTGGCCACGCTGAGCGACGAGCAGTGGGAGACCAGCACACCGGCACACGGCTGGGCGGTCCGACACCAGATCGCCCATCTGGCCGCGACCTTCCGACTCGCCGGACTCGCCGCCGCGCAACCAGCCGCCTTCCAGCAGATGACCTCCCGGCTCAGCGACGACTTCGACGCCAACGTGGCGGCCGCCATGGCCGACTTCGTCGTCGAACCACCGACGGTCCTGCTGTCCCGGTGGCGGACCGAGCGGGCCACCGCGGAGAAGGCACTCGCCGCGGTGCCGCCCGGCCAGATGGTGCCCTGGCTGGTGCGACCACTGCCGGCGCCGGTGCTCGCCGCGGCCGGCATGATGGAGGTCTTCGCGCACGGCCGGGACGTCCTGGACGCTCTCGGGGTACGCCCGGCCTACACCGACCGCCTCGGCCACCTGGTCGGGTTCGCCGTCCGGACCTGGGACTTCGGCTACCTCGCCCGGGGGCGGACGGCGCCGGACGTCCAGTTCCGCTTCGAGATCACCGCCCCGTCCGGCGCACTCTGGGAGTTCGGGCCGCCCGACGCCAACCAGCGGATCACCGGCCCGGCTGAAGACTTCTGCCTGCTCGTCACGCGCCGGCGGCACCGCGACGACCTCGCGGTGCGGGCCGTCGGCAGCGACGCCGAGCACTGGCTCGACATCGCCCAGGCGTACCGGGGGCCGGCCGGGCCCGGCCGGCGGCCGGGGCAGTTCTCCCAGACCGATCAGGACTGACCGGTCAGGTCAAGCACACACCACGTGAAAAGGCGTCGGACATCTGTCTCGCGCAGGTCCGCCCGCCGGAACGGCGGATCGTCCCATTTGCGAACGTTCCGCCGGGCGGGCATCCGACAAACTGGATGATCACTCCTCGACCCACCGCACCAATTGCTGCTTTCGCCACATACGATGCAAGCGCCCGTTTTTTCCGGCCTGACCAGTGTCGGCGGGAAACTCGAATTGACCTGCATGATTCGCTGTTGATTACGACGCTGAGCCCGGATAGCATAACCCTGCGTCACCGCACAACTTCCCTCCGTCAACAGTCAATGTTTTCCTCGCAAATAAAAGCTGGGTTAACAGAACCAGCACGCGCGGAACGGCGTATCGCCACACGCCAACATCTGACGTCGCCACGCCACAGTCACACAAACGTCGCCACAAGCGCAGCCATCGGATTGGGGGATGCGATGGAAGACAGTATCCAGCGAGCCGTCGGTCGGGTAATCGAAACCATCCGGGAGGACCTAGCGGAGCAACACACCGTGGACGGCATGGCCCGAACAGCCATGTTCAGCAAGTTCCATTTCACCCGAATCTTCCAGCGCACCACCGGCATCTCCCCCGGACGCTTCCTCATGGTCATGCGGCTGCACCGAGCTAAACAGCTGCTGCTGTCCACCTCCATGAGCATCACCGAGATCACCCATGAGGTTGGCTACGCGAGCGTGGGCACCTTCAGCTCCCGCTTCAGCAGCAGTGTGGGGGTCTCACCGAGCACCTACCGCAGACTGCGCGGGGTGACACCACAGGTCCCCGTCGACAACCGGGCTGTTGCCCAACCGCCGATCCCGGCGATCCAGGGCATACTCCACGCACCCGAATCCGAACAGGCCGAGGACCGGCTAACCTTCATCGGGCTCTTCCGCGACCCGGTCCCGCTCGGGCGTCCGGTGCGGTGCACCGTACTGGAAAAGCCCGGACCGTACCGGTTGGAGAGTCCACCACCCGGGCGGTGGTACGTGCTGGCCTGTTCCCGCCTACGGGATCGCCAAGACTACTGGCAGGCCCACTGGAGCGACGACGACGCCCTGATCGGCGTACACGGCCCGATGACCATCAGCCGCCGACCCGGCGCCATGGAGGCCGATCTGCACCTGCGCCGGATGACCCCGCTCGACCCACCGATCCTGCTCGCACTTCCCCTGCCCTGAGCCCGCGCTTCGGGAGCACCCCCACCGGTCCACCACCACCCGTCCACCTCAATCAACCATCGTCGACCTCCGCACCCGCCCCCGTCGCCACCGCACCGTCGCGGCGTACACCGGGACTCGGAGACGTTCTCCGACACATGGACCAGACCCGCCACCGGTGTCGGACCCACCCGCCGGCAACAGAACCGGCGCGGTCACTCGCGACAGCACACCCGCCCGGCCCGCCGGATCCACCCGGTGGGCCGGTCGATGCCGGCCGCCCACCACGGGAGGACGCCGACGGGTGCCCGGTCCTGCCGCACATGACACGTACGGAGAAGTCGCGACCATCCCAGGCGAAGGAATAGCGCCGACCCGCCGCATGAGCGGCGTCCAGATCGCCCCGAACAGCAGCCGGTGCGCACCGTGCCGTCCACCGCGAGACCTGACCGATCGACAGGCGTGACACCGCTCAGGGAACTCAGGAAACACAGGCTCGTGCTGTGGACGCACTGCTGCTATCTTCATTGACCCACGTAAGTTTCAAAACCGGACCGACGTGGCTGAGGGTGGTCCCGTCACGCGCGGCGCCCGGGCCACCGAGACACAACCCGGTTCGCACCCGGGTCCGTCTATCCGTGGCCACCGTGGTCGTTAACTGTTGACGGCACGTCCCGACACGCGCCCGAGGCAACAAGCGTCCGCGACACGGGGGAACCAAGGGGCTGGATGGTGGAAAACTTCAGCGGAGCGTCGGCAGCCCGTCTCGGCGCACGGCATTGGCTGGCGCTCGGCGCGCTCGGCGCGTCGTTCCTGGTGGTGGCAGCGGACAGCACAATCGTCTACACCGCGATCCCGAGCATCCAGCGGACACTTGACCTCTCCACGGGGACCGTGCAGTGGCTCATGTCCGCCTTTCTGATCAGCTTCGGTGGCGTCCTGCTGCTCAGCGGCCGGCTGGCCGAACTCTTCGGCCGACGCCGGCTGTTCACCATCGGGCTGGCGCTGATGACCGCCGCCTCGCTGCTGTCGGCGGTGGCCTGGGCCGGTGAGGTGCTCATCGGCGCCCGCGTCCTGCAGGGCATCGGTGCGGCACTGATCGCGACAACCGCGTTGCCGCTGCTCGCCATCGCTCTCGGTCCCGGTCCGGCCCGGGCCCGCGCGCTCGGCCTCTGGACGCTGATCGGCGCCTTCGGTGGCACCGCAGGGCTTCTGCTCGGCGGGCTGCTCACCGACACTCTCGGGTGGCGGTGGGTGTTCCTCGTCAACGTGCCGGTGGGGATCGTCGCCGCGCTGCTGGCACCGATCCTGCCGCCCGACCGCTGCGGCGGATCCGGGCATCCGCTGGAGGTTGCCAGCGGGGTCAGCCTGGTCGGTGCCCTGACCCTGATCGGCTGGACGGTCGTCGCAGCCTTCGCTCCCGGACGCTCGACCGGCCCGGCGCTCCTACGGTTGGCCGCAGCGGCGGTGCTGCTGCTGCTCTTCCTGGTCATCGAAGCACGGACAGGCCGCCGCCTGGTACGCCCCGGACTCCTGCGGTCCCGCACCCGGCTGGGTGGTCTGGTGGTGCTGTTCGCCGCCGGCACGCTCATCGACGGGGTGCTGCTACTTGTCACTCTGTACGGACAGGGTGCGCTGGGACTGTCCGCCGCCAGGTTCGGTGCGTTGATGGTCACCCTGACCCTGTCCTCGGTCGTCGGCTCGTACGTGGGTCAGGCGGTGGTGGTACGGCACGGGCTGCGGCTGGTCGCGTTGACAGGCATGTCCGTGGCCGGTGCCGGTCTGTTGGCGCTGGCCATGGTCAACGGCCCGCTGGACACCGCGGACTTCCTCAGTGTGCTGCCCGTGGTCGGTGCCGGCGCCGGTGCCGCCTTCGTCGCCGCGCAGATCGCCGTGACCCTCGGCGCCGCCGATGCCGATTCCGCGGCAGCCTCGGGCCTCAGCGACGCGTCGTTCAGCCTGGGCGGGGCGCTCGGGCTGGCCGCGGTGTCGGCCGTGCTCGTGGCGAACCAGGCCGCGTTGCCGGTGCCGATGGGCGCCGCCCTGCCGATGGCGTTCGCGGTGACCGCCGGGCTCGCCGCGGTCGGTCTGGTGGCCGCGTTGCTGATGTTGGGTCAGCAGCGTACGCCGGTGCCCAGCCAGGGAACGTAGGGGTGAGATTTCCATCCGACCGGAGCGAGCCGATCGCCTCTACGATGGCCCAATGGCTCTCCGCAGGTACGGTCAGGACTGTTCCATCGCACGAGCTCTGGAGGTCGTCGGTGAGCGTTGGACGCTGCTCATCGTCCGCAATGCAATGGTGGGTGACTGCCGCTTCGAGTCCCTGCTCGACAGCCTCGGCATAGCCCGCAACGTGCTCGCCCAGCGACTCACCACACTGGTCGAGGCCGGCGTCCTCGAACGTGTCCCCTACCGCGAGCGGCCGGTACGTCACGAGTACCGCCTCACCGAGCGTGGCCGTGAGCTGGCACCCGTGCTGGCCGCGTTGATGCGGTGGGGGGAAAAGAACTGCCCCACCGAACAGCCCTCGCCCAACCGGACCCTGGTGCACGTCCGCTGCGAACACCCGGTCGAGCTGGTGTTGCACTGCCCGTCCTGCGACGAGTCAGTCCCGACCAGCGAGGTGGTGCCTCGTCCGGTCGTGCGTTCCGCGGTCGAGCCCGGCGACCCGCAGCACTCGGCGGACGAACGGCCACCGACGGTTCTCACGACCACCGTTCCCGGCGTCCACTGACCGAGGGCAGCGCAGTCGCCGTCCATACGGTGACGGTCGGCAACTCCGGTTCCCGCCCCAAGATCCCAGCCACCTACCATCCTGCTGTGTCGACTGCGAGCGGGCCCGGCGCCCACCACGGCCTGCTGGGCGTACTCCTCGACGCCGCCGACCGGACACCGCAACAGGTCATCGTGCACGTCCGGGAGGATGGCACGGAGCGTACGGTCAGCTTCCGCCAGCTGCGGGACGAGTCGCTGCGGATCGCCGGCGGCTACCGGGCCGCCGGGATCGCGCCCGGCACAGCCGCCCTCCTGCTCGCCGACGCCGGCGACGACTTCCAGCCGATGTTCTGGGGCGCGCTCGCCGCCGGGCTGGTGCCGGTGCCTCTGCCGCCCGAACCGAAGCGGGTACGCGCCGTGCGGGAGGTGCTGCCCGACGCCGTGCTGGTGACCGACGACGCCACCGCCGCCGTGGTCGCCGGGCTACCCGAGCCGGTGCTGCGCCTGGCCGACCTGCGGACCGGCACCGCACCGGCGGAGCTGCCCACCGTCACCGGTGACGGCATCGCCTTCCTCCAGTTCTCCTCCGGCAGCACCGGCGCGCCCCGGGGCGTGGAGCTGACCCACGACAACGTGCTGGCCAACCTCGAACAGGCCCGGTCGGCCAGCGCGGCCCGCCCGGACGACGTGCTGGTCAGCTGGATGCCGTATTTCCACGACATGGGATTGATCGGCACCCACCTCACCCCGCTCGCCATCGGCCTCAAGCAGGTACGCATCCCCCCGCTGGCGTTCGCCAAGCGCCCCGCCCTCTGGTTCACCACCGCCCACCGGCACCGGGCCACCCTGCTGTCCGCGGCGAACTTCGCGCTGGCCCTGGCGGTGCGCAGGGTGCCGGCGGAGATCCTCGCCGGGCTCGACCTGCGCGCGGTGCGGTGCGTGGTGGTCGGGGCGGAACCGATATCTGCGACGGTCTGGCGATCCTTTCTGGCCCACACCCGTCCCGCCGGGCTCGATCCCGCCGCGCTACGACCGGTCTACGGGCTCGCCGAGGCCACCCTCGCGGTGACCTTTCCCCCACCGGGCGAGGTGGCCGTGCCGCACGTGCTGGACCGCGCCGAGTTGAGCCGCGGCCGGGCGGTGCCGACCCGGCCCGGCCCGCACGCGGTCGAACTGATGGACCTGGGCCATCCGGTGGCCGACTGCGCGGTACGCGTCGTCGACGACCGCTGTCGACCGCTGGCCGACCAGCGGGTCGGCCAGATCGAGGTACGCGGCCCGAACGTGGCCCGGGGCTACCATCGCGATCCGCAGGCCAGCCGGGACACCTTCGTCGACGGCTGGCTGCGTACCGGCGATCTGGGTTTCCTGCGCGACGGTCGGCTCTGCGTCACCGGCCGGGCCAAGGACGTGGTGTTCGTCAACGGCCGCACCTTCCACGCCGCAGACCTGGAGACCGTGGCGGTGGCCACCCCCGGCCTGCCCGCAGAGGTGAGCGTGGTGGTCGGCGCGACCGACCCGGATTCCGGTGGCGAACGGATCGTGGTGTTCGTGCCGTGGGCCCGTCCACCGGCCGACGCCGCTACGGTGCTCGCCGCGGTGCGGGGCCGGGTGGCCGAGGCGTGCGGTCACGACGAGGTCCGGGTGGTGCCGTTGCCGCCAGGCGCGTTCGCCCGGACCACCAGCGGGAAGTTGCGCCGCCGCCGGATGCGCGAACGGTACCTGGCCGGCGACTTCGCCGACCGCGAGCGGCGCTGGTGTCCACCGGCCCCCGCCGATGTACCGCGCGACACCCCACCGGCCCCCGCCGATGTACCGCGCGACGCTGCGTCCACCGCCAGACTCTCCGGACTGGAACTGGAGGCGCTCGTCCGCGATGTCTGGGCCCGGGTGCTGGGACGTCCACCTGCCACGATCGGGCCGCACGACCGGTTCCTGGCCATCGGCGGGTCGTCGCTCAAGGCCATGGAGGTGCTCGCCGGGCTGGAGGACGCCCTCGGCATCCCGTTGAACCCGGCGGACCTGCGGGACTGTCCCACCGTGGCCAGCCTCGCCGACCGGCTGGCCGACGCACCACTGCGCTGGCTCACAGGTGGCAACGTCGACGCCCCGGCCCAGGGCCAGGTGCCGGTCGCGGTGATCGGCATGGCCTGCCGATTTCCCGGTGCGGACACCCCCGAGCAGTTCTGGCAGCAGCTGGTCGACGGCGTGGACAGCGTCGACGTGGTGCCCGCACACCGGTGGACCTCGGCGGACGGTACCGCCCGGTGGGGTTCCTTCCTCGACGATCCGATGCTCTTCGACGCCGGGTTCTTCGGCCTCACCGACGAGGAAGCGCGGCTCACCGATCCGCACGCGAGGCTGTTCCTCGAGATCGGCCACGAGGCGCTGGAACGTGCCGGGTACGCCGGGCCACGCCGGCACCGGCACCGCATCGGCGTCTTCGCGGCCGTCGGGGAGAGCCCGTACCCGCAGATGGTGGCGGCGGACGGGTCGGCCGGCGGGGCGACGGCGCTGGTCGGGAACCTGCGCAACCTGATACCGGCCCGGTTGGCGCAGACGCTGGATCTCACCGGGCCGGCGATCGCGGTGGACACGGCGTGCTCGTCGGCGTTGGTGGCGCTGCACCTGGCGGCCCGCAGCCTGGCCGCCGGGGAGTGCGACGTCGCGGTGGTCGGCGGGGTGAACCTCAACCTCGCCGAGACCGGATACCGGCTGCTGGCCGCCGCCGAGGCGCTCTCCCCCACCGGACGGTGCCGCGCCTTCGCCGCCGACGCCGACGGTTTCGTTCCCGGCGAGGGCGGTGCCGCGCTGGTGTTGCGCCGCCTCGGTGACGCGCAGGTCGACGGGGACGAGGTGCTGGCCGTGGTCGCCGGGACCGCCGTCGGCAACGACGGGCGGGCGCTGAGCATGCTCGCGCCGAACCCGCACCGGCAGTGGGAGGTGATCGCGCGGGCGTACCGGGAGGCGGGCATCGACCCGGCTCAGGTGTCGTACGTGGAGGCCCACGGCACCGGCACCGAACTCGGTGACCCGGTCGAGGTCCGGTCGCTGGCGGCGGCGTACCCACCGCCCGTCGACGGGGTGGCGCGCGGGCTGGGTTCGGTGAAGACGAACCTCGGTCACCTGCTCAACGCCGCCGGCCTGCCGGCGCTGGTGAAGGTGGTGCTGGCCCTGCGGCACCGGTATCTGCCGCCCACCCTGCACCACACCCGCCCGGCCGACCGCTGTGACCTCGCCGGAGCCGGCTTCGCCGTGGTCACGCAGGGGCGACGGTGGAGCGCGTCAGGTCCGCTGATGGCCGGGGTGAACGGATTCGGCTTCGGCGGGACGAACGCCCACGCGATCCTGCAGGAACCCCCGCCCACCGCGCCCACCGCGCCTGGCGGGCCGGAACTCGGTCTGGTCACCCTGAGCGCGCACTCGGTGCCGGCGCTTCGGCAGGCGGCTCGGGACCTCGCCGCCCACCTGCGGGCGCACCCGCACCTGGCCGAGGCGGACGTCTGTGCCAGCACCGGCAGCGCCCGCGACGACGCCGCGTACCGGCTGGCGATGATCGCCGACGGCGAGCTGGCCGCCCGGGTCGACCGGGCCGCCGAGACGCCGGGCGAGCAGATCGCGCCGGTCAGCCGGCGACCCCGCACGGTTTTCGTCCTCCCCGACCACGGCGCCACGGTGCCCCCGGCGGCGGTACGTGACCTCTACGACCGGCTACCGGCCTTCCGCGACCGGCTGACCGAGGTCGCCGCCCCGGCGGTTAAGGGTCGGCCACTGCTGACCTGGTGCCTGACCGGCACCGACGATCCACAGGTCGCCCGGCAGGTGGCGGTGGCGGTCGGGCTCGCCCTGGTCGGTCAGCTCACCGCCTGGGGCGTACGGCCGGACCGGCTGCTCGGTGTCGGCGTCGGTGACCTGGCGGCTGCGGCGGGCCGGGGCGAACTGGACCCGGCCGAGGCGATCCGCCGCGCCGCCACGGCCACCCCGCCGACCGAGCCGGATTTGCGCGTCGCGCTGAAGCAGCTGTGCGCCGACGGGTACGACACCTTCGTCGACCTGGGCGCCTCGGGTCGGCTGCGTGCCGTGTCGCCGCACGTCGGGGTCGACCCGGCACGGGTGTTCACCGTACTGGAGGGGCCGCAGGCCACCGGGGCTCTGCTGGCGGCGGTGGGACGGCTGTGGGCCCTCGGTGGCCCGCTGGACCGGGCCGCTCTGCACGCCGGTCGACGGCGGGTGCCGGTGCCGACGTACCCGTTCCAACGACGGTCCCACCCGCCGTCGCCGGTGCTGCCCCTGCACCGGGTCACCTGGCGGGAGACGCCCTCGACCACCGGCGGGCCGACGGCCGGCCGCGACCTGCCGGCGCGGGTGCGGTTGCGCGGCCCTGGTGCCGACGGTGACCTGGCCGCCGTACTCGCCACGGCGCTGCGCGAACGCGGCGTCACGGTCCAGGTCGCACCGCAGGTCGACGACGGTACGCCGCCGGAGCTGACAGTGCTGCTCGCCGGTGCCGCGGTCGACCTGTCGGACGTGGCCGACCTCGATCGCGCCGTGGCCGAGCAGGTGCGCACCGTGCGTTCCCTGCTCGACGAGCCGGACACCCGGCTGGGTCGGCTGCTCGTGGTCACCGAGGACGTCCACGTCACCGGGCACGACGAGCGTCCTCGGCCGGTGCAGGCGGTGCTGGGTGGGTTGTGCGCGGCGTTGGCCGACGAGCGACCGGGCCTGCGTGCCCGGGTGGTCGACCTTTCCAGCGTGGACGACCTGGCGGTTCGAGTGGAGTCGATGTGCCGGGAGTTGTCCGATCTCCACCGGGCCGAGGCCACGGCTCGCCCCGCCGACCAGGTGACCGGGCTGGCCTGGCGGGCCGGACGCCGGCTCGAACGGCACCTGGTGTCGGTCCCGGTCTCGCGGCCGGGTGCGGCGCACTGCGATGACGTCCACGTGATCCTCGGCGGTGGTGGCGGGCTCGGGGCCGAGTTGGCCCGTACCCTCGCTCGCCGGGGACGACCCACCCTGCTGCTGGCCGGGCGGTCGGCCCAGGCCCCGGCGGGCCTGCTCGACGAGTTGGCCGCGGCCGGCGCCACCGCGACGTACCGGCGATGCGACGTGACCGTGCCGGCCGACGTCGACGCGCTGCTCGCCGGGCTGCCCCGGGTGGGGACCGTCTGGCACGCCGCCGGCACGGTCCGGGTCGGCACCCTGGCGGCGAAGTCGATGCCGGAGATCCTGGCGGTGCTGGCACCCAAGGTGCGCGGCAGCTACCTGGTGGCGGAGTCACTGCTGCGGCACGGTCACGACCGGGCGGCGCTTGTCGGCTTCTCCTCGGTCAGCGCGGTGCTGCCCGGTCTGGCCACCGCGATCGGCGACTACGCAGCGGCCAACGCCTTCCTCGACGCCTTCGCCGCCGCCCGGCGGGCGACCGGCCGCCCCTTCCAGGCCGTCGGCCTCGCCGCCGTCAACGACACGGGGATGGCGGCCCGAGGCGGCGCCCGCCACGACATCGCCGGCTCGCTGACCGCGCGGACCGTGCTGGACGCGTTGCTTGCTGCTCGGGACGTCGACGCCGCCCACCTGATCGTCGCGGACCGGCAACCGTCGACCGTGCCCCCGGCCGGCGTCGCGCGACGGGGTCAACACGTCGACGGCCGCGCGCAGGCACACGCTGAACGGCCCTCCCAGCCGGTCGCTTCCGGGACCGCCGGAATCGCCAAGGCGGGCGGGGTTTCGGCCCTCAGGTTGCAATCCCATCAGGGTTCGGACGTCGAGGAGTTGGCGCGGTTGCTGCGCCGACTGCTCGCGGAGCCCCTGCACCGTCCGGGCGACGAGATCGCCGACGACGACTCGTTCCTCGCCCTCGGACTGGACTCGCTGGCCGCAGTCGACCTGGTCAAACGGCTGGAGGACGAACTCGGCCGGCAACTGCCGGTCACCCTGTTCTTCGAGTACACCACGGTCGCCACGTTGGCCGCCGCGCTGGCGGAAACCGTTCCGGGGCAGCCTGCGGCCCATCCGGCCGGCGCGCGGGCGGAAACCGTTCCGGGGCAGCCCTCGGGCTACCAGGCCGCGCAGCCGTCGAGCGTGGCACGACCGGCGGCGGGCGAGGGATCACCGAGCGGGCCGCTCGCCGACGGGGAGCCGTTCGCCCTCACGGCGGTGCAGCGGGCCTGGTTCGTCAACGAACGCCTGCATCCGAGCGTGGCCGGTTACGCCTTCGTCCGGCAGACCGTCACGGGGCCACTCGACGTACGGCTGCTCGACCGGGCCCTGGCCGGCCTCGTCGCCCGGCATCCGATGCTGCGGGTACGGTTCCTCGCCGACGTCACCGCCCCGCGGCAGGTGATCGTGCCTCCGGCCGCCGCCGCGATCAGCCTGGACGTGCGGCCACTGGCCGGTGAGCTGACCACCCTGGAGGAGCAGCTCTGCAACACGCCTGTGGATCTGACCCGGCAACCGCCGCTGCGGGCGGTGCTCGCCGAGGAACGACCCGACCGCTTGCACCTGATCCTGGTGCTGCACCACGCCGCCGCTGACGGGTTCAGTCTCAACCTGCTCAGCGAACAACTCTGGGCGGACTACAGCGCACTGGTGACGGGTCGCACCTCCACGGTGCTGCCCGCCACCGGCAGTTTCGCCGCCTTCGCCGCTGACCTCGCCCCGCCCCGCGAGACGGATCTGACCTGGTGGCGTCGGGCGTTCGACGATCCGGGATGGACGCTGCGGCTGCCGTACGACGGTGACCCGGCGGGCCTGCCCGCCCCGCCCTGCGTCACCCACACCGACGAACTGGACGCCGCGCTGGTGGCGCGGCTGCGCGAGCGGGCCGCCGAAGCCGGTGTCTCCCTGTTCCACCTGCTGCTCGCCGGGTATCTGCGGTGCCTGGCGAGGTGGAGCGGGCAGCGCCGGGTGCCGGTCAACGTGGCGCGGGCCGGCCGGGACGCCCGGATGCCCGGCATCGAACAACTTGTCGGTCCGTTCGCCGACACCCTGCCCCTGCTGATCGAGGTGGACCCGACCGAGCCGGCCGCCCGGCTGGCCGACCGCCTCCGACGGTCCTGGACCGAGGCACAACGACACGGCTCGGTGTCCAGCCTGGACCTGGCCCGGCTGCTCCCCGCGACCGACAGCGGACCGCGTACCGCCAGCCCGGCCGGGTTCAGCTTCGCCCGGTTCCCGGTCGACACCGATCCCGACTGCCCGGTGACGGTCACCCCGACGGCGGCCGGCTCCGGTTCCGCCGCCACCGGGCTCAGCCTGCTGTGGTGGGAGTCCGGGACGACACTGCGGCTGTCCTGGAACTTCCCGCTGCGGTTGTTCCGGCGGCAGACGGTGGCCCGGCTCGCCGCCGAGCACCACCAGGAACTTGTCGACCTCGCCGCCGGGCGGCAGCGGGCCGACGACCAGGATCGCGGCGTACGACCGGAGCCCGCCGCCGGGGACGTCAGCGCCCGGATCCGGGCGGTGTGCCGGCGTACCCCGGACGCGACGGCGATCACCGACGGCCGGCGTACGGTCAGCTACCGGGAACTGGACCGGGCCGCCGACCGGGTGGCGGCGCTGCTGCTCGCCCACGACGTACGCCCCGGCGACCACGTCGGGCTGCTCACCGCCCCCGGCCCGAGTTCGATCATCGGGGTGGTCGGGATCCTGCGCGCGGCAGCGGCCTGGGTGCCGCTGGACGCCGCCCATCCTCCGGCCCGGCTCGACGGACAACTGCGCCGCGCCCGCGTCCGGGTGGTGCTGCACGACGACGACTGCGCAGCCACGGTCGCCCGACTCGACGCCACAGCGGTCAACCTCGACGGCCCGATGACCCTGCTCGACAGCCCGGCGACCACGCTCGACGGCCCGGCGGTCTCGTTCGACGGTCCGGCGGTCCGGCCGGACGACACCGCGTACGTGATCTTCACGTCGGGTTCGACGGGACGGCCGAAGGGGGTGCCGATCACCCACCGGTCGATGACGAACTACCTCGACTGGGCCATCGACACGTTCGGCTATCACGCCGGTGACCGGCTGGCCCAGACCTCGTCGATCTGCTTCGACGCCTCGGTCCGCCAGATCCTGGCACCGCTGCTGGTCGGGGCCACGGTGGTCACCTTCGCCCGGTCGGAACTGCGCGACCCGCAGGTGCTGCTGTCCCGGCTGGAACGGGACCGGCTCACCGTGTGGAGTTCGGTGCCCACCCTGTGGGAGCGGCTGCTGCGGGCCGCCGAGGACCGCACCACCCGCGAGGGCGTACGGCCGGATCTGACGGCCCTGCGGTGGGTGCACGTCGGCGGGGAGGAGTTGTCGCCGGTGCCGGTACGCCGGTGGTTCGACCTGTTCGGCGACGGCTGCCGGATCAGCAACCTGTACGGCCCCACCGAGGCGACGATCAACACCACCTGGCACCTGATCGACAACCGCCCCGACGAGGCGGTACGCCGACTGCCGATCGGTCGACCCGTCGGCGGGGCCCGGATCCGCGTGGTCGACCCGCACGGCAACCTCTGTCCGCCCGGGACAGCCGGTGAGCTGCTGATCGGCGGCGTCGGCGTCACCGCCGGCTACCTCGACGAGCCCGTGCTGACCGTCGCCGCCTTCACCCGGCTCGACGGCGAACGGTACTACCGCAGCGGCGACCGGGTACGCGCCACCGCCGACGGCACCCTGGAGTTCCTCGGTCGGCTCGACGACCAGGTGAAGATCCACGGGTACCGGCTGGAGCCAGGTGAGATCGAGGCGGTGCTGCGTACCCATCCGGCGGTGACCGCCGCGACGGTGCTGCACCAGGCCGAGCCGCATCCACGGCTGCACGCCTTTGTCGCCCCCACGCCGGGAACCGGGCCCACGGTGGCCCAGTTACGCGAACATCTCGCCGCCCGGCTGCCGGAGCCACTGGTTCCGGCGCGCATCCACCTGCTCGACACGCTTCCGTTGACCGTCACCGGGAAGGTCGACCGGGACCGGCTGCGCGCCCTCGGCGGCTTCGCACCCACCGCCGGCCCGCAGCGACTCCCGACACCCGCCGATCCGGATGCCGCTGCTGGCGGATACACCGCGACCGAGGCGAGGCTGGCCCGGATCTGGGGTGAGCTGCTCGACCTGCCGACGATCGCGCCCGACGACGACTTCTTCGCCCTCGGCGGCGACTCCATCCTGGTGCTGGAGGTCTTCGCCCGCGTCCAGGAACAGTTCCCGGCCACACCGAGCCCCACCGTCATCTACCAGCACCGAACCCTGCGGGACCTCGCCGCCGAGATCGACGCCACCACCGCCACGCGCCGCATCACCGACGGCACGGGCCGCACCGCCGCAGCCACGGACCGGGTCACCGGCCCGGCGGTGCACGCCGACGCGGACGGGCCCTACCCGGTGACGGCCACCCAGCGCGGTTTCCTGCTCGCCGATGCCATCGCACCGGGCGACGGCACCGCCTGGCTGGCCCGGCTACGACTGCGCGGCCGGCTCCGTCGCGACGTCTTCCAACGCGCCGTCGACCTGCTGGTGGCCCGGCACCCGATGCTGCGTACCGTCTTTCCGGCCGGCGTCCGTCCCCCGGTCCAGCAGGAACTTCCCGCCTCGCTACGGTTACCGGTCGGCTACCGGGCGGTCGCCGACCCCGCCGAGGTGGGCGACCTGGTCGCCGATGAGCGCCGCCGTCGCTTCGAGCCGTGGGCCTGGCCGCTGCTGCGCCTGCAACTGCTGGGGCTCGCCCCCGACGACCACATCCTGCTGGTGCACGGCCACCACCTGATCGGTGACGGCTACAGCGCCGCCCTGCTCGGCCAGGAACTGCTGACGGTCTACCACCGGCTGATGGCCGACCAGCCCGACGGACTGCCTCCGCTGCGCACCCACTTCCGCGACTACGTCGAACTGCTGGCCGACCGGGCCGCCGGCCCACCCGACCCGGACGCCCACGGCTGGTGGCGCGGACGCTTCGGCACCCCGTACCGGCCGCCGGTGCTACCCGCCCCCGGCAGCGCGCCCGACCCGGGCGGTACCTCCGAGCCGGTCTGCGGCTTCACCCTGGACGGGACAGTGGTCGCCGGGCTGCGCCGGCTGGCCGCCTCGGCGGCGACCACCCTGTACGCCCCGGTGCTGACCGCCTACCACCGGGTGGTGGCCCGGTTCACCGGACAGGACGACCTGGTCTTCGGCCTGGCGCTGACCGGAAGGGATCATCCGCTGCCGGACCTGCACCGGATCTTCGGCCCGTGCGCGGCGATGCTGCCACTACGGCTGGGCGGCTCGGCCGACTTCGCCGAACAGCTCGCCCACGTCGGGGCCGAGGTCGCCACTGCCCGCCGGTACGACGACCCGCCGTCGATCGCGGCGGCCGTGCCCACCGGCCCGGGCGGCACGCCCATCGGAGCGCAGTTCTTCTTCAGCTTCCTGGACTTCTCCGCCCGCACCGCGCCGCCGGCCGTGCCGAGTGGTGCCGATCGGCTCAGCCTCGACTGGGACGCCGACAGTGAACTGACGCCACCGCCCCTCGGCACCGACCTGTTCCTGACCGCGCGCCCCGAGCGGGACGGGCTCCGGGTCACCCTGCGCGGCTGTCCTGTCACAGTCACCCCGGCCGAGCTGCGCCGGCTCGCCGACTGGCTCCGCGCCGACCTGACCGCCGCCGCGCACACCGACCCGGCCCGTGGGGACCGGACGGCCACACCTGCCGTGGTCACCGGTGACGCCGCCACCGTGCCGGCGACGACTGCCATTCCCGGCCGATCGACCAGGCTGGCTGCGGCCATCGTCGGCTACCTGCCGCCACCGGCCCAGCTCGCCGCGATCGCCGGGCTGCCCGCCGGCAGCCTGCCCCGGGACCAGCTACGCGAACTGCTCTTTCCCGGTGGCCGTCCGCGTCTGCTGGAGCAGCTGACCACACCGCTGGGCGTCTCCGGCTTCGTCTGCCTGCCCCGCTTCGCCGACGAGCTGACCGCCGCCGGGGACGCCCTCGCCGACGAGACCGCCGAGGCGGTGGACCTGGCCGCCCGCCTCGGCGCCCGCTGCGTGTCACTGGCCGGGATGATTCCCGCCCGCACCGGCTACGGCGTCGGGGTGCTGCGCCGTACCCGCAGCGGGGTGGCGGTGACCACCGGCCATGCCGTCACCGTCGTCTCCGTCGTCCGCACGGTGCAGGCCGCGCTGGCCGCCACCGGGCGCAGCCTCGCCGGCCGCGACCTCGCCGTGGTGGGTCTCGGTTCGATCGGGTTCTCGGCGCTGCGGCTGTTGCTCACCCGTGCCGAGCAGCCCGCGCGACTCGTGCTCTGCGACGTTCCTGCCGCCGCGCCCCGACTGGGCGAGCACGCCGCGCGCCTGCGGGCGGACGGCTTCGCCGGCACCATCGAGGTGTGCCCGTCGGCACCGGGAATCGCCCCGCTCGGCTACACGGCGGACGTGATCATCGCGGCGACGAGCGCGGCCACCGCACCGATCGAGGTCGACCGGCTGGCACCCGGCACCATCGTGGTGGACGACTCGTTCCCGCCCGCACTGGACACCACGAAGGCCCTCACCCGGATGCGCCGCGACCACGACATCCTGGTGGTCGGCGGTGGACTCCTGCACGTCGGCGAGACCGCACGCGACATACCCGGAGACCTGCCGCCGGTGCCGGTCGACGGCAACGTGCTCGGGCTGCCCGGGACGATCGCCTCCTGCCGGTTGGAATCGCTGCTGTGGTCGACCGCTGCGGACCTGCCGCTGGTGCACGGCCTGGTGGACGACGCGACCGCGGCGACGTACGCGCAGGCGCTCACCGAGGCCGGCATCGACGCCGCGCCCCTGCACCTGCTGCACCACCCGATCGGGTCGGAGTTGCTCGGGAGGTTCGGACGCTGACCGCTCAGGCCAATTACTCAGCTGCGCCCGTCGCGGCTCGGCCCTACGCTTCCGTCCAGCGGTCGACGGTGACCGGGCCGGTGCGGTGGTCGAGCTGGTCGGTCGACGGTGACCGGGCCGGCGCTGCGGTTCGGCCTGGTCGGTCTGCGGAACGGAGATGAGCAACGAGATGGCATGTCACCTGTTCGCGCTCTGCGTCGACGCCCATCAACCGTCGCGGCTCGCGCGTTTCTGGTCGGAACTGCTGCGGTGGAACGTGACGGACGATCCACTCGACGGAGTCGCCCTTCTGCCCACCGACGACACCGGCTTCCGGCTTCGCTTCCTCGCGAGTCAGGAGCCCAAAATCGGCCAGAACCTGATGCACTTCGACCTGACCAGCACCTCCGTGGAGGACCAGCGGCAGACGGTGGCCAGGGCGTTGGCGCTCGGCGCGCGGCACGTCGACGTCGGGCAGGGCCCCGACGATGAGCACGTGGTTCTCGCCGATCCCGAGGGCAACGAGTTCTGCGTCATCGAGCCCGGCAACAATTTCCTCGCCGAATGCGGGTTCGTCGGCGCGCTGGCCTGCGACGGTTCCCAGCAGGTCGGCTACTTCTGGGCTGCTGCGCTCGGCTGGCCGCTGGTGTGGGACCAGGACCAGGAGACCGCGATCCGATCGCCGCACGGCGGCCCGAAGCTCACCTGGGGCGGCCCACCACTGATGCCGAGGTTGGGCCGTAACCGCCTGCACTTCGACCTCGTTCCCCCGCCCGGCGGTGACCAGCAGGCAGAGGTCGACCGCCTCCTCGCCCTCGGCGCAACCCGAATCGACGCCGACCCGGGTGCGAGCCCAGGCGACACCGGTCTGAGCGAGACCGGCCGAGCCGACGCCGGTCGGAGCGAGACCGGTCGGAGCGACGCCGGTCGGGTGGCGATGGCCGACCCCGACGGGAACGAGTTCTGCGTCCTGACTGCCTGACGCCTACTCGCCCTACAGCGTGTGGAAGCCGTTTCGGCGGTATGGCGGTATCCGGGTGGGTGGGTGACCGCCATACCGCCGAAACGGCGAATCGGATCAGACCGGGATCAGAAGTCGTCGTCGAAGGCCACTGTGCCGGTGACGCCGACCTGGTAGGCCGAGACGCGGCGTTCGAAGAAGTTGGACAGTTCCTGCACGTCCTGCAGTTCCATGAAGGCGAACGGGTTCGTCGAGCCGTACATCGGTTCGATGCCGAGCACCGCCAGCCGCCGGTCGGCCACGTGTTGCAGGTACTGGCGCATGTCGGCCAGCGGCATGCCGGAGACGCCCTGCTCCAGCAGGTCGGCCGCGAACTGGACCTCGCAGTCGACCGCCTCGGCGAGCATGTCGCGCACCTGCTGCTGCATCTCAGCGTCGAAGAGGTCGGGTTCCTCGGCGCGTACGGCGTCGACCACGTCGAAGGCGAAGGCCATGTGCATCGACTCGTCACGGAACACCCAGTTGGTGCCGGAGGCCAGCCCGTGCAGCAGCCCTCGGGAGCGCAGGAAGTAGACGTAGGCGAAGGCGCCGTAGAAGAACAGTCCTTCGATGCAGGCGGCGAAGCAGATCAGGTTGAGCAGGAACGCCCGCCGGTCGGCGCGTGTTTTCAATTCCCGCAGCTCGAAGATGGAGTCGATCCACTTGAAGCAGAACTCGGCCTTGCGGGCGATCGAGGGGATGTTCTCCACCGCCGCGAACGCCTCGTACCGTTGCTTCTCGTCGGGCACGTAGGTGTCGAGCAGGTTCAGGTAGAACTGGACGTGCACCGCCTCCTCGAACAGTTGCCGGGACAGGTAGAGCCGGCCTTCCGGGGAGTTGATGTGCTGGTAGAGGTTGAGCACCAGGTTGTTGGCGACGATGGTGTCGCCGGTGGCGAAGAACGCGACGAGCCGGGACACCAGGTGCTGTTCGGCCGGGGAGAGCTTGGCCAGGTCGGCGAGGTCGGCGTGCAGGTCGACCTCCTCGACGGTCCAGGTGTTCTTGATCGCGTCCTTGAAGCGGTCGAAGAACTGCGGGTAGCGCATCGGCCGCAGGGTCAGGTCCATGCCGGGGTCGAGCAGCATCTGCTGCTCCCCCGAGCCGGTGCCGGTGCTGGTGTGGGATTCGGAGACGGTGGTCACTGGCAGGCCTCGCAGCTTTCGGGATTTTCCAGGGAGCAGGCAAGTGCCTCGTCATCACTCACCGCGACGACCGACGTGACGGTCGGGGTGACGGCGACGGTGGCCTGCTGGATGCGGGTCGCGGGACGCGAGCGCAGGTAGTAGGTGGTCTTGAGCCCGGACTTCCAGGCGTACAGGTACATCGAGGAGAGCTTGCCGATGGTCGGCGCGCTCATGAACAGGTTCAGCGACTGCGACTGGTCGATGAACGGGGCACGGGCGGCGGCCAGGTCGATCAGCGCCCGTTGCGGCAGCTCCCACGCGGTGCGGAACAACTCCCGTACCTCTTCGGGCAGCTCGGCGATGCCCTGCACCGATCCTTCGGCGCGCTTGATCTGCTCGCGGATCGGCGCGGTCCACAGCCCTCGCGCCTTGAGTTCGCGTACCAGGTAGGTGTTGATCTGGAGGAACTCCCCGGACATCGTCTCGCGTTTGAACAGGTTGGACACCTGCGGCTCGATGCACTCGTAACAACCCGCGATCGAGGCGATGGTGGCCGTCGGCGCGATGGCCACCAGCAGCGAGTTCCGCAGGCCGTGCGCGGCGATCGTCTCGCGCAGCGCCGTCCACCGCTGCACCTGGGTGACGTCGGCGCCCCACAGGTCCGGGTGCAGCTCACCGCGCGCCGCGCGGGTGTCGGCGTACGCCGGGTGCGGGCCGAACCGCTGGGCGAGCTGCGCCGAGGTCTCCAGGGCGGTCAGCAGGATCTCCTCCTGCACCCGGCTGGACAGTTCCCGGGCCGGTGTGGAGTCGAACGGCATGCGCAGGGTGAAGAAGGCGTCCTGCAAGCCCATCAGCCCGAGCCCGACCGGTCGCCAGCGCGGGTTCGACGCCGCCGCCTGCTGCGCCGGGTAGTAGTTGATGTCGATGACCCGGTCGAGGAAGAGCACCGCGGTGCGGACGGTCGCGCGCAGCTTGTCCCAGTCGATGCCGTCCGCGGTGAGGTGCGCGGCCAGGTTGATCGATCCGAGGTTGCACACCGCCGTCTCGGTGTCGCTGTTGACCTCCAGGATCTCGGTGCACAGGTTCGACAGGTGGATGGTGTTGCCCGGTGCGCCGGTCTGGTTGGACAGCCGGTTCGACGCATCCTTGAACGTCATCCACCCGTTGCCGGTCTGCGCGAGGGTGCGCATCATCCGCCCGTACAGGTCGCGGGCCTTGACCGTGCGGACCGCCTTCTTCTCCGCCGCCCGGTACGCCTCGTCGAACGCCTCGCCGTACAGGTCGGGCAACTCCGGCGCGTCGGAGGGGTCGATCAGCGACCAGTCGCCGTCGGCTTCCACCCGGCGCATGAACTCGTCCGGGATCCAGTTGGCCAGGTTCAGGTTGTGCGTACGCCTCGACTCCTCGCCGGTGTTGTCCCGCAGCTCCAGGAACTCCTCGATGTCCGGGTGCCAGGGTTCCAGGTAGACGCAGGCCGCACCCTTGCGCCGGCCGCCCTGGTTGACCGCCGCCACCCCGGCGTCGAGGGTCTTGAGGAACGGCACGATGCCGTTCGAGCGCCCGTTGGTGCCCCGGATCAGCGCCCCTCGACCCCGCACCCGCGTCCAGGAGATGCCGATCCCACCGGAGAACTTCGACAGCTTCGCCACCTGGTGGTAGCGCTCGTAGATCGAGTCGAGTTCGTCGCGGGGCGAGTCGACGAGGAAACACGACGACATCTGGGTGTGTCGGGTGCCGGAGTTGAACAGCGTCGGCGAGCTCGGCAGGTACGCCAGGCTGGACATCAGCCGGTAGAAGCCGATCGCTTCGCCGGGTGTCTGGGACAGCCCGCAGGCGACCCGCAGCAGCCAGTACTGCGGGGTCTCCACCACCTGCCGGGTCTGCGGGTGCCGCAGCAGGTACCGGTCGGCGACGGTGCGCAGCCCGAAGTACTCGAACCGCAGGTCCCCCGCCGGGTCGACGGCGTCGTCCAGCTTGCGGGCGTTGCGGGCCACGAACGCGGCGGTTTCGTCGCCGATCAGGCCCAGGCCGTGGGCGTACCGGATGGACTGGCTGAAGCTGGCCACCTGCTGGCCGCGTACCTCCTTGTCGACGAACGCGGCCAGCAGCCGCGCCGCGAGCCTGGAGTACTGCGGCTCCTCACCGATCAGTTCGGCGGCCGTCTGGATCGACAACTTGTCCAGTTCGGCGGTGGTCGCACCGTCGTACAGGCCGCTTATCGTCTTCGTCGCCACCCGCAACGGGTCGATCTCGTCCAGGTCGGTGACCCAGCGCTCCACCGCCTTGACGATCTTGTTGACATCCACCGGCTCGGTGTCGCCGTTGCGTTTACGCACCTGCATCACGTGCCGGCGTTGCTCCGGCCCCGCCTGTTCCCGGGTCACCGTCATGGTCCCTCCTCGTACCGGTCGGCGAAGGTCGACGGGCACGCGGGAGGACGCCGCCGGCCACCGGACGGGCTGACTGCCGTCGATGACCAGCTGATGGCGTCGGCCGTCCCGCGCGGCCTTCGACCGCCGCACGCGTAGGCGTACGGCGCGCTGGCAGGTCTTCGGACTCGTGGGCGTGTTCGTGCCTACTGGCCGTCGCTTCCCAGACCTGGCGGATCCAGTGCTTCGTTGACGGCGGTCGTTCCCACTCACCGCTGCGGGGCAGTCCCGGAATTCCACCGGGTTCCCTCTTGCCTCGGCCGTCGTGGAGTGACGGCCGAACCAGCTGCGGACACCACTATATATGGGAACAGGCCAGGAACCTCAACACCACATGCTGTGTCGTCGCGCGCGCCGCACGGATCACCCAACCGGGCGCGACGATGGGCGCGGACGCCTTCGAGCCCGCACATGTTTCCGAAAACTTCCGGAAGCTCTGGCTATGCCAATCGGCTCGTCATAGCATGCACGCGCTTGGATCTGTCCGGAAACCCGACGTCAGGCACCCCCACCACTGTCCAATTTGCGTAAGGGACCAGTCGATGCGCCTGTGGAATCCGTCCCAACGATCACGACGCCGATCACGAACTTTCGCCGTACTCTGTTCGGCCGCGCTCGTCGCGGCCATCACCGTCGCCCCCACCCCGGCGGCAGCCGACGAGGTCGTGCTCAGCAACGACTTCGAGTCCGACTCGTACGCCCCCTGGGGGCCGCGTGGTGACGTGACCCTCGCCATCGCCGACGAGGGGCGCGACAGCGACGGCAGCCTGTCGGTCACCGGCCGTACCGCCAACTGGCAGGGACCGGCCACGAGCGCGACGGCGCTGATGCGGCCCGGCAACCGATACACGGTCACCGCCTGGGCGAAACTTCCGACCGGCACCGACGGCAGTGCCGGCGTGCACTTCACCGTCGAGTCCACCCCGGCCGGTGGCGGTGAGAACACCTACACCTGGATCGGCGACAACGTCACCACCACCGCCGACGAGTGGGTACGCATCGGCGGCGAGTACACCCTGCCCACCGGTCTGGACGCCGCCACCCTCTACGTGGAGGCGGAAGGCAACACCCCGTTCCTGCTCGACGACGTCCTGATCACCGCGCTGGACGGCGGCGGGGGCGGGCCGGAGCCGGGCACGATCGTCATCGACACCGACTTCGAGGACGGCCTGGACGGTTGGGGACCCCGCGACGGTGGTCCGGGCGCCCCGACGGTCACCATCACCGACGTCGCGCACGGCGGCACCTCCGCCGCGCTGGTCACCGACCGGGTGAACCAGGGCGCCGGCCTGGGCCGCGACGTGACCGGCCTGTTCACCGCGGGTGTCACCTACGAGCTCAGCGCGTGGCTGCGGTTCGCCGAGGGTCAGCCGGCCGACCAGATCTGGCTCAGCCTGGCCAGCACCACCGGGGACAGCCAGTCGTTCGCCACCCTCGCCCAGTTCGAGACGATCACCAACTCGGGCTGGACGGAGGTGACCGCACGGTTCACCATGCCGGCGGCGGACAGCGCCTTCCTCTACTTCGAGACCCGCTGGCAGGGCGAGGACGTGGCCGGCAACACCAGCGACTTCCTGGCCGACGACATCGTCGTCCAGGTGCCTGAGCCGCCGGTCATCGAGGACCTCACCCCGCTGTACGAGACCACCGACTTCCCGGTCGGCGTGGCCATCGACAGCCGGGAGACGATCGGTGCTCCCGCCCAGCTGCTGACCCGGCACTTCAACCAGATCACGCCGGAAAACCACATGAAGCCCGAGGCCTGGTACGACGAGGCGGGCAACTTCCGCCCGCACGAGCAGGCGCTGGCCATGATGGACTTCGCCCGCGACAACGACCTGCGCGTCTACGGGCACGTGCTGGTGTGGCACAGCCAGACCCCGGCCTGGTTCTTCACCGATTCCGCCGGTCAGCCGCTGAGCACCTCGGCGGCCGACCAGCAGGTGCTGCGGGATCGGCTGCGTACGCACATCTTCAACGTCGCCGAGTCGATGAGCGAGCGGTACGGCAAGTTCGGCTCCCCCACCAACCCGTTGTACGCCTTCGACGCGGTCAACGAGGTGGTCAGCGACAGCGGTGAGTACAGCGACGGTCTGCGTCGCAGCGAGTGGTACCGGATCCTCGGTGAGAGCTTCATCGACCTGACCTTCACCTACGCCGACGAGGCGTTCAACGACGTGTACGCCGCCGAAGGCGCGGAGCGTCCGGTCACCCTGTTCATCAACGACTACAACACCGAGCAGAGCGGCAAGCAGGCCCGTTACCTGGCCCTGGTGCAGCGCCTGCTCGCCCGCGGCGTGCCGGTGCACGGGGTGGGCCACCAGTTCCACGTGTCGCTGGCCATGCCGATCAGCGCCCTGGAGACCGCGTTGGAGACGTTCTCGGATCTGCCGGTCACCCAGGCCGTCACCGAACTCGACGTCACCACGGGCACCCCGGCCACCCAGGCGAAGTTCATCGACCAGGGCTACTACTACCGGGACGCCTTCCGGGTCTTCCGGGCGTACGCCGATGATCTGCTGGCCGTCACGGTCTGGGGGCTCACCGACGGGCGTTCCTGGCGCTCCGGCAACGGCGGGCCGCTGCTGTTCGACGACAACCTGCGCGCCAAGCCGGCCTATTACGGGGCGGTCGACGGTGAGCTGCCCGCCCGGCTGCGCACCGCCAACGTCTTCGCCGGTGACGTGCCGCTGGCCGCCGCCGCACCGACGGACCTGACCTGGCGCAAGCTGCCGCTGCACCAGGTCGAGGACGTCGCCGGGTTCCAGCTGCGCTGGGCGCCGGACCACCTGACCGCGTACGTCACGGTCGACGACACCACGGTCTCCGGCACCGACCGGGTCAGCTTCGTGCTGGACGGCGAGACCTACCACGTCGCCCGGGACGGCAGCGGTGACGTACCGGCCGTGGCCGCCGCCCGCGACGGCGGTTACCACCTGGTCGCCCACCTGCCGCTGTCCGCAGCGGCCGAGGGCGACACCCGCACCCTGGACGTGCAGGTGCGCGACGGTGACACCACCTCCGGGTGGAACACTCCGGGCGCGCTGGGCACCCTGACCCTGGTCGAGGAACTGTCCTACGTGGAGGTACGGGAGGCCGGTGAGGCGCCGGTGATCGACGGCTCGGTCGACGCCGCCTGGGCGAACGCGACCACGGTGACCACGGACAAGCAGGTCTCCGGCACCGACGGGGCGAGCGCGCAGGTCCGTACCCTCTGGCGGGGTCAGACGCTCTACGTGTTGGCCGAGGTCACCGACCCGGTGGTGGACGTCTCCGGTTCCGACCCGTGGATCCAGGACTCGGTGGAGATCTACGTCGACGCCGGCAACTTCAAGAACGGCAGCTTCCGGTACGACGACACGCAGATCCGGATCAACGCCGACAACGTGGTGTCGTTCGGCACCGGCGACGAGGGGTTCCAGGCGAACCGACTGGAGAGCGCGACGGTCCGCACCCCGACGGGTTACACCGTCGAGGCGGCGATCAGCCTGCTCGAATATGGTGGCCTGGGCACCTTCCACGGCCTGGACTTCCAGGTCAACGACGCCTCCGACGGGGCCCGGACGAGCATCCGCAACTGGGCCGAGCAGGAGGGCGCGGGCTACCAGAGCACCGCGCGCTGGGGGGTCGGTCGCCTGGTGGCCGGGTCGAACGTGGATGTGGCGCTGAAGCAGATCACCCGCTGGTACTCCGACAGCGGTGGCGGCTACTGCGCGACCATCACCGCGACCAACACCAGCGACAAGCCGGTCGACTGGTCCGCCGTGGTGCAACTCGAAGGCGACATCTACGACGCGTGGAACTTCAAGCGCGAACGCCTCGACGACGGTAGCTACCGGATCAGGGGTGTGGACTGGAACCGCACCCTGAAGCCGGGGGCCAGCACCTTCAGCGTCGGTTACTGCGCCAACCTGTAGCGACACGTACGACGGGAGGGCACATCGTTGTCGGATGTGCCCTCCCGTGCTGTCCGGGGGCCGTCATCTGCGGGGAACCGACGAAGCGGCTCAGTTCAGGCCGGCCGACCACCTGCCCTCGTCGGCGAGCAGCTCGGTCAGGTCGGACCAGGTCAACTGCCGGCCGAGGGCCCGGGTCGGCGAGTCAGCTCGTCGCCGCGTCGCCCTGCCCCGGCTCCAGTCGCCCGTCGACGCGGCGTGGGATCGAGACGAAGCCGTCGCGCAGTTCCTCAGGTAACAGCCACTCCGGCGCGCCCTGCCAGGCCAGTGGCCGCAGGAACCGGCGGATGGCCGTGGCGCCGACGGAGGTGTGCAGCGAGTTGGTCGACGGCCAGGGGCCGCCGTGGTGTTGCGCCCAGGAGACCCGCACCCCGGTCGGGTAGCCGTCGAAGACGAGCCGCCCCGAGCGTGCGGCGAGCAGTTCGGCGAGCCGGCGTACGACCGTCCGGTCGTCACCGTCGCCGGTGTGGATCGTCCCGGTGAGTGACGGCGGTACGACCTCCAGCGCCGTGTCGAGGTCACCGACCTGCCGGTAACGGACCACGATCATGGCTGGGCCGAAACACTCGTCGGTCAGGTTGGCGGACAGCTCGGTGAGGTCGACCTCCATGAGCACCGGTGCCACGGTGAATCCGCCGGTGGCGGTGATCCGGGGTCGGGCCAGTACCCGGGCGCCGGCTTTCTCCAGCGATGCCTCACCGGCGACGAAGGCGTCCTGGATGCGCTCGTTGAGCAGCACCGTGCCGGCAGCGTCGGCGACCTGCTCCCCGAGCGCATCGACCAGCCGGTCGCCGGCGGGGCTGGCCGGGATGAACGTCAGTCCCGGCTTGGTGCAGAGCTGGCCGCCGGAACCGGTGAACGAGGCGAACAGCCCAGCGGCGATCGTCAGGCCTCGTTCGGCCGCCGCCGCCTCCAGCACGACGATCGGATTCACGCTGCTCAACTCCCCGTAGAACGGAATCGGGTCGGTGCGCTCGTCGATCGCTGCCTGGATGGCGCGAGCCGCGCCGATGGAGCCGGTGAACGCGGCGGCCCGGATGGCCCGGTGGCGGACCAACGAACGCCCGGCCTCCTGCCCGTAGACGACGGCCACCACCCCGTCGGGCCCGGCCAGTTCTCCGACGGCCTGCCGGATCGCCTCGCCGGACGCGTCGGAGGTCAGCGGGTGCGAGGGATGCCCCTTCGCGATGACGGGACAGCCAGCGGCGAGTGCGGACGCGGTGTCGCCGCCGGCCACCGAGAAGGCGAACGGGAAGTTGCTGGCGCCGAAGACGGCGACCGGGCCCAACGCGACGAGCATGCGTCGTACGTCCGGTGCCGGACCGAGTGCCGTATCGGCGGCGTGGTCGATCGCTGCTTCGAGATACCCGCCGTCGCGCAGTACGTCGGCGAACATCCGGAACTGGGTGGCCGAGCGGGTGAGTTCGGTGTCGAGCCGCGCGCGGCCGAGGCCGGTTTCCGAGTCGGCAACTGCCACCAGGTTCGCGCGGTTGGCCTCGAGTGAGTTGGCGATCGCGTCGAGCAGGCGGGCACGTCCGGACCTGCCGAGGTCGGCGAGCCACGCTGCGGCAGTGGCCGCGATGGTGGTGAGCGACTCCAGATCCGCGTCGCCGGTCTCCCGCAGATGGGTCTGTCGGCGCTGGCCGTTGCTCGGGTCGAGCGTGCTGACGACGTTCACAACAATCCCCTTCGCACCAGGTTGCGCATCAGGTCGCGTACCCCGAAGTCCCACGGTTCGCACTCCTCGGCATGGCGGACCCGGTTGACCAGGGTGCCGAGGGCGGGGGCGCTGATCCGCACCACGTCGTCGAGCTTGTGGGTGAACCCCTCGCCGGGATGGTCGCGGTCCTGAATCGGCGCGAACATGGTGCCGAGCATGAGCACCACCCCGTCGGGATAGTGGTGGTGGGGGCCGATCAACTGGCGGACCAACGCCTCCGGTTCGCGCGACATCTGGGCCATCTCGGAACCCGCGTGGAGATGGAAGCCGTCCTCGCCCCGGATGTCCAACTCGATCTCCAGCCCGCGTACCTGGTCCAGACCGAAACGTTCGTCGAAGAGTCGGATGAACGGACCGAGTGCGCACGAGGCGTTGTTGTCCTTCGCCAAGGGAAGCAGCAGCGCCGAGCGGCCCTCGACGTCGCGTAGGTTGACGTCGTTGCCGAGGGTTGCGCCGACGATCCGACCGGTCGAGGCGACGACGAGTGCCACCTCGGGCTCGGGATTGTTCCAGGCCGACGCGGCGAGCACCCCGACCGGTACGGCGGTGCCCATCGCCGAGAGGATCTGCCCCTTGGTGAAGATCTCCGCGTCCGGGCCGATGCCCACCTCAAGGTACTGGCTCCAGAAGCCCTCGGCGACAAGCTGGTTCTTCAGCCGCGCCGCCTCCTCGGATCCGGGCGACAGGTCGTGCAGGTCCGCGCCGACGTCGGCGAGCATCCGTTGGCGGATGTCCGCGGCGAGGGTGAGGTCGCCGCGGGCCCGTTCCTCGATGACCCGCTCCAGCATCGATACCGCGAAGGTCACCCCGGCCGCCTTGAGTGCCTGCAGGTCCACCGGTGCGAGAAGCCAGGGACGGGTACGGTCCCGGTCGGCCGCGCCGGTGTTGGCGAGGATGTCGCTCAGGCGGCCGACCCGTGCTCCGTCGAGCGTGGCAACGGCGGCGGCCGGGTCCGGCAGTTCACAGATGTCGCTGACGGTGGGAAAGTGGGCGCTGACGTCGAAGAGCTCGCCGTTGCGGACGATCACCGGGGACGGTCCACCGGCGGCGGGGTTCCAGATCCGCCCCACCAGGACGCTGTCCTGCGCGTCCTGCGGCAATGCGTCCTCGGCCGTGCCGAACCAGGCGGGTTCGCCGGGGTCGCTCATGCAGTCGCTCCCAGGTTGAAGAAGGAGCACTCGTCCGCGGGACGGATGACGTAGACGGCGTCTCGGAACATCCGCAGCGGGTGCGGTGTGAACGGGTGCTCGGCAATCGCTTCGAGGTTGAGTTCGATGCCGAGCCCGATGCCGTCCGGAATGAGAATGTCGCCCTCCTCGGTCAGTACCAGTCGTTCGTTGGTGATCTCCGGTCGCCAGGGCACGTCGGTCGCCATGATCTCCAGGTAGCGGAAGTTGGGTAGCGCCGCCCCGAGTTGGAGCGTTGCCGCGGTGCTCAGCGGCCCGCTGGGGTTGTGCGGCGCGAAGCCGACGTAGCTGGTCGCGGCGAGCGTCGAGAGGAAGGCGAGTTCGGAGATCCCGCCGGCGTGCGTGACGTCGGGCTGAATGAAGTCGACTGCCTGCCGGGCGAGTGCCGGCGCGAATCCCTGCCGTCCGAACCAGCGTTCGCCTGCGGCGATCGGTATCGGCGAGGCGCGCCGGATGTCGACGAGGGCGTCGAGATTGTCCGGCGGGCAGGGCTCCTCGAACCACACCGGGTCGAACTGCGCGATCTCCCGGGCGATCTTGATCGCGTGGCGGACGTCGAACCGACCGTGGCCCTCGATGAACAGCTCGACGTCCCGCCCGACGGCGGCACGAACCGCGTCGATCTGGGCCAGCACCCGGTCCAGTTGCCGGGTCGTGATGGTGAGATCGTAGTTCTCGAACGGATCCCACTTCAGGCCCCGAAAGCCGCCGTCCACCGTTCTGATCGCCGCGGCCGCGTAATCCTCCGGGGTGACGGCGCGGGAGAACCATCCGTTCGCGTAGGCACGTACCCGGTCACGGGTGGCGCCGCCGAGCATCCGGGCGACGGGGACGCCGAGCTCTCGTGCGGAGATGTCCCACAGTGCCATCTCCAGTGAACTCAGCGCGGTCATGATGACCGGCCCACCCCGCCAGTACCAGTCCCGGCCCAGCTCGTAGATGATGCGCGAGATGCTGGTGGGGTCGAGCCCGACCACCGCCTCGGCGAGTTCGGCGATCGCCCCCTGAACGGCCCGCTCCTTGCCTTCCAGGGTGGCCTCCCCCAGCCCCACGATGCCCTCGTCCGTCCTCACCCGGACGATCACGAGGTTGGTGCGGTAGAAATCGACGACGAGCGTGTCGACAGCCGTGATCTTCATGCGTCATCAACCCTTCACCGCACCGGCGGTCATTCCCGCCACGACGTACTTCTGCGCGAACAGGTAGAAGGCGACGGCGGGCAGGGTGAACATGAAGGCGACCGCCATCACCGTCTGGATCGGTGTGCCCAGCTCACCGATGAAATTCGCGATGCCGACCGAGGCCGGCTGGATCTCCGGGTTGAAGATGAACGTCACCGCGAAGACGTACTCGTTCCAGGCGTGGAAGAACGCGATGACCGCGCTGGCAGCGATCGACGGTGCGATCAACGGAATGCTGATGCGGGTCAGCACCGTGAGCGGTCGCGCGCCGTCGACCCGCCCGGCCTCGTCCAGTTCGTGCGGGATACCGTCGATCGCCCCCTTGAGGATGAGCGCGACGATCGGCAGGACGAAGGCCGAGTTGGCCAGGATGAGGCCGGTCAGCGAGTCGAGCAGCTCGAACCGGCGGAACAGGGCGAACAACGGCACCACCATGAGCGCCTCGGGCAGCATCTGGGTGAACAGCAGTACGAGGGTCATCACGGCCTTGCCCCGGAAGGTGAACCTCGACAGCGCGTACCCCAGCGGGATGCCGAGACCGATCGACAGGACCGTCGTACCGGCGGCGATGATCAGGCTGTTGAACAACCATCCGGTCGCCTTGCCGTCGGTGAGCGCGTCGACGAAGACCCCGAACTGGGAGAAGTCAGGCAACAGGCGGGCGTCCTGGCCGAAGAGATCCGCGTTGCTGGTCAACGCCGTGACGAACATCCAGTACAACGGGAAGACGGCGAGACCCAGCACGACGAGGACGGCCACGATGCGCAGAGTCAGACCGATGCGGAATCCCTTCATCGGGTGTCCTCCTTCTCGGCGGCACGGGCGACGAACCTGCTGCCCGCGATGACGATGAGTGAGATGACGACGCCGACCATGCCGATCGCCGCCGCGGACCCGAGTTCCTTGGAGTCGAAGGCCTGGGAGTAGAGGTCGATCACGAGCGTCTCCGTCGCGCCCACCGGCCCGCCCTTGGTCATGAGCCAGATCAGTTCGAAGCGCCGCAGCGACCAGATGGTCATCAGCAGGGCGAGCAGCCCGACGGTGGGCTTGATGACCTGCCAGGTGACGGCCCGGAAGGCCGACCACCGTCCGGCGCCGTCCACCATCGCGGCCTCGGTCAGATCCTGTGGGACGGACTGCAACGCCGAGAGCAGGACCACCGAGGTGAACGGGAACAACTGCCAGATGGTCGTGGCGAGAATCGCCGGCAGCGCGTAGCGGGGACTGTCCAGAATGGCACCGCCGGGTACGCCGAGACCGATCGCGTCCAGAAAGCGGTTCACGATCCCGTACTGCGGGTTGAGCATCCACGTCGCGATGAGTGCGACCGCGATTCCCGGTGCCGCCCACGGCACCGTGACCAGCGCCCGCGCCCAGCCGCGCCCCCGGAAGCCGCGGTTGAGCAGCAGTGCGACGGCGAGCCCGGCGCCGACCGCGCCGACCACACAGGCGACGACGTAGACGACGGTGGTGACCAGGGTCCGGTGGAAGTCCTCGTCACCGAAGATGCGGACGAAGTTCTCCAGTCCCACCCAGGTGCTTTCGGTGGGGTTCAGCAGGGTCGTCCGGGTGAAGCTCAGGAAGACTTCCTGCGCCAGTGGGACCGCTTGGAAGACGAAGATGAACAGGGCCGCCGGCGCCAGGAACAGGTAGGGCGTCCATCTGCTGCCCTGTGGGCTCGGCCGACGCCGGCCTCGACGGCGGGATACGGACGGTGGCGGGGTGCTCTGCTGCTCCAGCACAGTCATCGGGTCTGGTCCTTGTCAGGTAGTACGCCGCTGGCGCGAGAGGGGCCCCGCGCCAGCGGCGTCGCTGGTCAGCCCACCAGTTCGGTTGCCTGTTGCTGGGCGCGGTCCAGTGCGGTCCTGAGATCGACCGTGCCCTGGAGCGCGGCAATGACGTTCTGCACGACCACCTTGCGGATGTCCGGCGTCCTGGCCTCGAAGCCGAGCACGATCTGCGGCAGGCTCGACGGGGTCAGCTCGTCGAAGACCGTCAGGAACGGCGTCTCGGCAAGGGACTCGGCGCTGCGCTCGGTGACCGTCGCGACGCTGCTCGCCCCGAGGATCCCCTGCAGCTTGACCTGGTTCTCGGGCTCCAGCGCCCAACGGATGAAGGTGGCCGCCGCCTCCTGCGCCGGGCTCGCCTTGTTGATCACGATCGGTGCGAGGATGCTGCCCTGGCTGCGGACCGGAAACGGGATGGGAGCCACGCTGAACTTGAGGTCCGGGTTCTGGCCGCGGGTCGCCGTCACGTAGCCGCCGTTGTTGAGTTCCATGCCGACCTTGCCCTCGGCGAACATCCGCCGGAAGGTCGCCGCGTCCGCGCCGCGCGGGATCACGTTCGCGTCGTAGAGGTCCTTGTACGCCTGGAGGCCCTCAAGATTCTTCGGCGAGTTGATCGTCAGATTGGTGCCGTCGGACCAGGCCCCGCCGAAGCCGTAGACGTAGTTGAAGATGTCCTGCCACACGCCGGCTTCTTCGGCCTCGGTCTGCCGGAACGCCAGCCCGAATACGTCGCCCTTGGTCAGGGACCGGGCCGTGTCGAAGAACTCCTGATAGCTCGTCGGCGGGTTCGGAATCAGCTCGGAGTTGTAGAACATGGCGTAGTTGGACGCCTCGAAGATGACCCCGTGCCGTACGCCGTCATGGACCATGAACTTGTCGGGCTGCTCGAGCAGCTGGTATTTGCTGACGTCGAGCACATCGTCCAGCGGTGCGATCAGACCGGCATCCGAGGCAGCCTCGAACTCGGGCATATCGAAGCGGATCAAATCGGGCCCCCGGCCGCTGCCCATCTGGGTGAGGACGGTTTGCCCGAAGGTCGGGTACGGCACTGCGGCGGCAGCCACGCGGATCGAGTCCTGGCTGGTGTTGAACTCGTCGAGCCACTCCAGCAGCTGGGGTCCGCGCCCAGGATCGCCGAAGGTCGAGGCGGCGAACGTGACAGTGGTGACGCCGTCCTCGGAACCGCCGTCCGAGCTGCAGCCGGTCAGGAGGGCGGCGGAGAGGGCAACGACGCTGACCACCGCTGTTGTGCGGCGACGAAAAGGCAGAGTTCTCATTCGATACTCCCTGTTGCGCAGCTTGCGGGGACGGGGCACTCATCAGGCAGTTGCAACGATCGTAGTGACATATGCAACGGTGTCAAGTGGCGGTTGCGTATCCCAATCGGCTACATTGCACATAGCGCAACCGAGGAGGTGTGGCATTGGGCCAGTCGATAGAGCGTGCGATCAATCTGATCCGCCGGTCAGCGGAGCATCCGCTGACACTGACCGAGGCTGCGGAGACCCTCGGCGTCCACAAGTCCACAGCCCTGCGGATCCTTCAGACCCTGGAGGCCGCCCGGTTCGTACGCAAGACCGGCGCCGGCACGTACGTCTTCGGCAGCGGACTGATCGAGCTGTCGGAGCTCGCACTCGGCTCGATGGATCTGCGTCAGTTCGCCGCCGCGCACCTGCGCCAGTTGCAGCGGCAGACCGGGCACACCGTGCACCTGGCGCAGCTGACCGGCGACGAGATCGTCTACATCGACAAGGTGGACAGTCCCGCGTTCGACGCGGTCAAACTGCCCTCCCGGGTCGGCCGGGCCGTCTCGATCTACGCGAGCGCCGTCGGCAAGGTGATACTGGCGTACCTTCCCCGCGAGGAACGGGATCGCCTGCTCTCACACGTCGTCTTCGAGCGGCACACCGACACGACCTTTGCCGACCGTGACTCGCTGGAAACGGAACTCGTCCGCGTCGCCGAGCAGGGCTGGGCTGCCGACAACGGCGAGCATGACGCGTACGTCATGTGCGTCGCGGCCCCCATCAGGGACTCCCGTGGTCGGGTCATCGCCGCGATCTCCATCACGGCGATCGAAGTGATCGCGAACCTGGAGCAGTTGAAGGAGAGCCTTCCGCTCCTGATCGAGACCGCGACGCTGATCTCCGAGGAGCTCGGTCACACGGCGGAATCCGCACCCAACTGAACGCCGTCCACAGTGACGGAGAGGAGTCGCGAAGCTGCGGTGACACCCGACGAAGCAGGTTGCCACCGCAGCCCCCGCGCCGACTCAGGCGCGTCCGGCCCCGGCCAAGTGGGGTCGGACCGCCGGGGTCAGCCGACGTTCAGCGCAGCGCCACGGGAATCGTTGAACAGCTTGTCGCCGCGGTACGCAGCGACAACCGGGCCATCGAGCACAGTGCCCTTGACCGCCTTGTGGAAGCGGGCCACGCCGTGCTTGTCCACCGGCGCCGACCCGAGGTGGGTTTCGCCCGCATAGAAGTCGACCTTGCCCGCCGGGGTGGACACGTTGCCGGTCACGGCAGCCACCGTCGCGGTCGCGGTCACCTTCACGTTGCCGGACCTGCCCGCGGGTTCGGTCTGCACCTCGACCTCGGTCGTGGTGGTGCGGAACGCCAGGCTACGCAGGTAGTAGTTCAACAGCGGACGCCACACGTGCCAGGTGTGCACACCCTGGACGTTGTATTCGGTGATGTTGACACCGGCAGCCCGCAGGGCGGCCGCCCGCAGTTGGGAGTTCTCCCCGATGTTGCCCAGGCGGTCCTGCAGGCCGGTGCCGATGTAGATGCCGCCCGGCACGGTCTTCAAGCGGTCGATCTGTGCCTGGTTCGCCGCCGGCCCGCCAGAGCTCCAGCCAGCGTGGTAGCCGAACAGGTCGGTGTTGTCGTACATGATGGTGAAGGCTCGGCTGCCCCCGGCCGAGAAGCCGGCGAAGGCGCGGTCCGCGGAGCGGCTGGAGACGTTGTAGTTCGCCTCCACGAACGGGAAGATGTTGTTGCGAAGCTCGTTGGCGTAACCCTGATTGCCGCCCGGTAGACCGTTGAAGTCGGTGGAGACGATGACCATCGGCTGCGCCGCCCGATCCCGGATCGCGTTTTCCAGGATGTGGTGCGCCACCCCCTGCATCGTCCAGGCGGTCGAGTGGTCACCCCCGCCGTGGCTCAGGTAGAGCGTCGGGTAGGGCGTGTCGCGGTTCGGGTCGTAGCCGTGTGGCAGGTAGACCACGATGTCGTGAACGCCCGCCGGGTTGGTCGACAGTGGTGAGGGGTAGCGCCTCGACTCCAACGTGCCGGCCCGGTGGGGTGCGGCCGGCTTCTGGTAGTCGGTGTCGTAGGTGGGGAACTTCTTGCTGCTCGGGACGAAGATGGTGCTGCGCACGGCACCCGGCGCACCCGGATACTGCGGCATCATCTCCCACGCGTTCGCCGGGTCGTGGTGCAGCGTGCAGCCGGTGGCCAGCTGGTTCGTGCAGTCGTGGGTGAACGCGTACCGGAAGGTGCCGGCGGGCAGCGGGACGGTGGCCTCCCACACCCCGTCGTCGCCGCGCTCCATCGGCAGGATGCGCCACGGGGTGGCCGCGATGTCACCCGGCTGCCACTGGCTGGGCTCGCGGCCGTCACCGCAGTCGTTGCAGACAACGCTCTCCGGCCGGGAGAAGAACCAGTCACCATAGACGTGGACGGCGTTGACGCCCGCCGGTGCCGCGTAGCGGAACTTCACCGCGTGTCCGCCCGGCGCCTGGTCCGTCTTGATCACCTTGGGCCCCAGGGGCGCCGGTGGTGCGGCTACGGCGGGTGCCGAAACCACGACGGCCGCCAGCGTTCCGGCAGCCGTCAGACTCGCCAGGAGCGACCTTGTGAGCCGGCTGCCTGTTCGAGATGTGCGATGGGGACGTGCCACGGACATGTGCCTTCCCTCCATCGAGTTGGCGGTCGGACTGACCAAACTGTCCAGACCGGTAACACACTTGCAACGATCGTAGTGACATATGCAACACTGTCAAGACCTGATTGCACATGACATACAGCTCGTTGCACAATGTGCAACCCTTCGATGGCGGCGCCTGCCAGATCGACACCGAACGCCGGACGACGCCGGGCACCGATCCCACAACCCCCAACAGCGAAAGCCATCCACTGCGGTGGATGGCCTTCGCCGCGCGGCCGTGGCGCACCTGAGCGCCGCCGCGAGGTCGGTCGGGGTTCACGAACGCCGGGGCCGCATCGATCGACCGGCATCCGGGGACGCGCGGGCGGCACGCCGATCACGGAGTGCCACCTAGATCGTAATTGTCCGATAAGCGCTCGGCGGAAGCCGCCTCGAAACTACCGTGACCTGGGACGTTGTCCGAAAGGTGCCGCTGACCGCGGCACCGAACAGGCGGGCCTGCACCGCCCGACAGACAGGGGAGTGTATTTGTGAGCTCGAACCCGCAGCAGTCCACGAGCAGTCTGCCCACCGTCCTTCTGGTGCACGGCGCGTTCGCCGAGTCCGCCAGTTGGAACAACGTGGTCACGGACCTCCGGCGTCGGGGCTACCCGGTGATCGCCATCGCCAATCCGCTGCGCGGTCTCAAACCGGACGCCGCCTACGTCCGCGCTGTCGTGGACAGCGTCGGCGGGCCGGCCGTGATCGTGGGGCACTCCTACGGCGGGGCGGTGATGGCCGAGGCGGTGGAGGGTGCTGCCAACGTCAAGGCCCTGGTGTATGTCGCCAGCTTCACGCTCGACGTCGGCGAGAGCTGCGGTGATCTGGCCGCCAAGTTCCCGGGCAGCGAGCTCTCCTCCGCGCTCCAGCCCGTGCCGTTCCCCCTGCCCGACGGCAGCATGGGCACGGATCTCTACATCCAGCAGGACAAGTTCCACGCGGTGTTCGCCGCCGACGTCGCTGCCGACGTCGCCGAACAGATGGCCGCCACCCAACGGCCGGTCGCGGACAACGCCCTGACCGACACCGCCACCGCGGCACTCTGGAAGACCATTCCGTCATGGGCGGTGATCTCCACCCAGGATCTGGCCATCCCCCCGGAGTCGATGCGCTTCATGGCCCAGCGGGCCGGCTCCACCGCCATCGAGGTCGAGGCGTCCCACGCCGTGGCGGTCTCCCAGCCCGGTCCCGTCGCGGAACTCATCGACACCGCGGCTCGCGCCACCGCGGGCTGACCACCGAGCGGACCCGGCGCACCCGGCACGCAGCGTGAACCGGGTGCGCCGGGCCGGCCGAAAAGCCGTCGGCATCCGCGGGCACCCGGGCGTCGGCGACCGATTCACCCTTGTGGATCGACCTCACCGGATCGACCACTTCTGGTGGCTGGCGGTGTTGTTGCAGGTCCACTGCTGGACCGGGGTGCCGTTCGCGGTCCCCCAGTCGGTCACGTCGAGGCATTTCCCACTGAGCGCGTTGACCAACTGCCGATCGCCGTTGAGGGTGAACCGCTGGGCGCCGCCGCCGTTGCAGGCGGTGAGCTGGATGACCGCGCCGTCGGCAGCGGACGCGTTGGCCACGTCCAGGCATCGCGAACCCATCCGCATACTGCCGTCCGTACGGACCGACCACCGCTGGCTGCGGTCCCGGGAGTCGGCACAATCCATGATTCGCACGTGCAAGGTGGCGGCCGAGTCCGGATCTCCGACGTCCAGGCACCGGCCGCTCGCCACGCTGACGATCCGCTCGCCGGAGGGGCGGGGGCGGGTACTGCTCGGCGTCACCGTGGGCGCGGTCGACGGCGGGCTGGTCGAGGCCGTTGGTGGCGGCGGCGAGGGGGACGTCGACGGGGCCGCCGGTGACGAGGTGACCGGCCGCGGGTCACCGGTCGGTCGGAAACCGTCGACGATCCGGGCGAATGCCGCCTCGCTGTCGGCCCACAGTTCCTCGGGCGTCGACCAGATGAACGTGTACGCCCTGCCCGCGCCGGTGACGAACAGCCGCTGCCGTACCTGTGTCGCACGGCCGTCGGTGGTGTGCCGCCATTCCCAGTCCGCCGCGCCGTGCTGGTAGTGCACCGCGCCGATGCTGAGCAGGCGGTAGCCGGGGTACCGGCCCTCGGCCGCGCGCTCCTGCGCGGTCAACGCGGCGACCAGGTCGGTCGGGGGCGGATCCGACCGACGGACGACGAGCGACCGGCCCTCGTCCGGCTCGCGGAACTCGACCTGGCCGTCGTTGCGCACGACGCGCCATCCTCTGGGCGCCGCCATCCGGAATCCGCTGTCGTCGCGATACGTGGACCAGGTCAATGGGGTGGCTGCCGGGGCACTTGGTGCGGAGACGCCGGTTGCGGCAAGCGTCGGCACCGGCCCGCCCGCCGCCTCCGGCAGGTCGTCGCCGCGCTCACCCGCCCGGTTGCCGAGCAGTGGCACGCCGACCCCCACACCGAGCGCCACCAGCAGGAGGGCGAGCCCACCGACCAGCCACCGTCCGCGTGTCATGCGAATCGACCTGGTGGGTGCGGCCGACGGGTCCGGTGCGGCCGACGGGCCCTTCTCGGGCCTGGGATCCGGGCCGGTCTGCACACCGGCGCGGGGCGCCTGGCCCGTGGGAAGGTCGTCCCTGGTTTCCTGCGAACCGGCCGGACCGGCCGGTGCGACGGTCACGAACGTGGGGACGATGCGGTCGGCCGAGGAATCCCCGACGGACGGTTCAGGCAGAGCGGACGGGTCGGGCAGAGCGGACGGTTCAGGCAGAGCGTACGAGCCGGATGGGTGGGACAGGTCGGTGTGGGCGACCTGGGTCAGCAGTCGCTCTGCCGTGTCGATGTCCATCCGCTCCGCCGGGTCCTTGCGGAGCAGTCCTTCGAGGATCGGCGCCAACGCGCCGGCTCGCCGGGCCACCGGCGGTGGTTCGGTGGCCAGCGCGGTGAGGCTCTCCAGGCTGGACGACCGGGCGTACGGCGCTTCCCCTTCGACCGCGGCGAACAGGGTCGCGCCGAGCGACCACAGGTCACCTTCCGGCCCGGCGGCGCCCCTCCTGACCCGTTCCGGTGAGAGATACGCGGGCGAACCGAGGACGATGCCGGTGCGGGTCAGACTGGTGTCCTCCACCGCGGTGGCCAGGCCGAAGTCGGTGAGTACGACCCGACCGTCGACGCCGATCAGGATGTTCGCCGGTTTGACGTCGCGGTGCACGACTCCCACCCGGTGCGCGGCGCGGAGTGCGCCCAGCACCGCCAGCCCGATCTGAGCGGCTCGGGTCGGTGACACCGGACCGTTGACGGCGAGGTGGTCGGAGAACGCCCGCGACGGGACGTACTCCATGACGATCCAGGGGTCTCCGCCGTCTCCGATCAGCACGTCGAACACGCGGACGGCGTTGACGTGGTCGAGCCGGGCGATCGCCCGCGCCTCGCGTAGCGACCGGGTCCGCAATTCCTGCCGCGCCTGGTCCGTGAGACCAGGTGGCGAAACGATTTCCTTGATGGCGACGTCGCGTTCGAGCATCACATCCCGGGCTTTCCACACTCGGCCCATCCCGCCCTGACCGAGCAACTCCGAGAAAACGTACCGATCGGTAATTAACGGCGGCGACATCTCAGGCACCGCGGCAGGCTACCCGCATTGTGGACATCGGCAATATGGCAAGCACCTCACTCCTGTTGTTGAACTTTTGTCATCGGTCCGCCCTCGCCGCGGCCATCCGTCGGTGACCAGCCGGCCCGGCCGACCCGCGCGCCGCCGGGGGCCGCTTGGCGGCTCTGCGTCGCGAGCACACCTTGACAACATCCGATGCTCCGATGTGCAATATTCTGCATTCTCGCCGGCATCCCCACCGGGCGGCCCTGAAGGAGTCCCTCATGACCCTCGACGCGTTCCCACGCTTTCCGCTGCTGTTCGGCCCCAGCCCGGTGCACCCGCTGGACCGGCTCAGCGATCACCTCGGGGGCGCCCGGGTCTGGGCCAAGCGGGAGGACTGCAACAGCGGGTTGGCCTTCGGTGGCAACAAGACCCGCAAGCTGGAGTACCTGTTGGCCGACGCGCTCGCCAAGGGTGCCGACACCCTGGTCAGCATCGGCGGAGTGCAGTCCAACCACACTCGGCAGGTGGCCGCTGCCGCCGCCCGGGCCGGCCTGCGGGCCGTACTGGTGCAGGAGAGTTGGGTGGACTGGCCGGACCCGGTCAACGGCAAGGTCGGCAACATCCTGTTGTCGCGCATCATGGGCGCCGACGTGCGGCTGGCCAAGGACGGCTTCGGCATCGGCTTCAAGGAGAGCTGGCAGCAGGCGATGGGCGAGGTGCGGGCCGCCGGTGGCGTGCCCTACGCGATCCCTGCCGGCGCGTCCGACCACCCGCTGGGCGGCCTGGGCTTCGCCAACTGGGCTTACGAGGTCGAGCAACAGGAACGCGAACTCGGCGTCTTCTTCGACACCATCGTGGTGTGCAGTGTCACCGGCAGCACGCAGGCAGGCATGATCGCCGGGTTCGCCGGTCAGGATCGACCGCGACGGGTGATCGGCATCGACGCCTCCGCGAAGATCGACGACACCCGTCGTCAGGTCGAGAAGATCGCCCGCAACACCGCCGCGCTCATCGATCTGGGGCGTGACCTCCGCGACGACGAGATCGTCGTGATGGCGGGCTGGGCCGGGGACCGCTACGGCATTCCGGTGCAGTCCACTGTCGATGCCATCCGGCTGACCGCGAGCCTGGAGGGCGTGATCCTCGACCCGGTGTACGAGGGCAAGTCGATGGCCGGCCTCATCGACCTCGTTCGCGACAACGACATTCCGGCGGACTCGAACGTTCTGTATGCCCATCTGGGGGGTCAACTGGCATTGAACGCCTACAGCAGTGTCTTCGACTCCGACGATTCCGTGGGGCACCGACCGGCCTCGGCACGCTGATTGTCGAATCGGTGAACCACGAAATGCGCACACCGTGCTCTGCCCGATCCGATTGCCGCCCACCGGTGCATGACAATTGCCCGGGTCGGGGCAACGCCGGTGTCACCGGGGTGTCCTGCGCGACAAGTCAGGGCGTGGCACGGTGGGCCTGGTTGACAGTGGGAGGAGCCGGTGCACAACATATTGCATGCCTGTTCCACAAGGTCGCGGACTCGCTCCCCGATCGCTCCTTCGGGATGACGCCTACCGGGCGATCCGCGACGCCATCGTCGGCGGCACGCTGGCCCCCGGCGAACGCCTGAACGACAGCGACCTGGTCGAGTGGCTCGGCGTCAGCCGCACCCCGGTCCGGGAGGCGCTGGCCCGTCTGGAGCAGGCAGGTCTGGTCCAGACCAAGCCCGGCCGATACACGATGGTCAGCCCGCTGGACGTCCGTGCTGCCCGCAACGCCCAGTCGGTCACGGCGGCCATGCACGAACTGGCCGTTCGGGAGGCCCTGCCCAACCTCTCCACCGCCGAGATCGACGCCATGCGCGAGGCCAACGCACGGTTCGCCGACGCGTTGCGGCGCAACGACGTGGAGGCGGCGACCGCCGCCGACGACGATTTCCACGGTGTCCTGGTGACGGCCAGCGCCAACCAGGCCCTGCGCGACGTGCTCGAACAGTTCACCCCGATGCTGCGTCGCCTGGAGCGACTGCGCTTCTCCTCGCTCAGCGGCCGAGACTCGGTCGCACAACACGATCGGATCATCGCGTTGTGCGCAGCCGGTGATGTCGCGGGGGCGGCGGCCGCCACCCGCGCCAACTGGGAGACGCTCGCCCCCCTGCTCAACACCGACAGCCCTGGGTCACCCGGCTGAGGCCGACAGCCTGCGGGCACACCAGCCCTCAACTGCCCCGGCCGCTTCGCGCGTTCCGCTCTCGAGACGCCCCTTCAGCTCGCGACGCTCAGCGCGCCGAGGGCGCGACCGGCCTCCCGCGCCGACTCCAGGGCCCCGGCATGCATCTCCGCGGCCGCGTCGGCGAAGGCGTCGAGTGCGGGGGCGACTCCGACCAGGGTGAACTCCCGTTCGATCACGGTGAGATCGGCACCCCAGCAGTCGGCAAGGATCCGGCGCAGGTACGCCGTCGAGTGGTCCCAGCCCTCCCGGGGAGTACCGGCACCGTACGCGCCGCCACGCACCGTGGCGAGCACGACGGGCTTGCCCGCCAGGAACGGCTGCCCGTAGGCGCGAGGGTCCGTCACCACCAGGTCGATGTACGTCTTGAAGTGCTGGGAGACCCCGTAGTTGTAGAGCGGCACGGCGAACAGCAACGCCTCGGCGGCCAGCAGCTCGTCCACCAACGTCGCGGCGAGAGCGACCGCCTCCTGCTGCTCCGGGGTGTGCTCCTCGGCCGGCGTCATCGAGGCGGACACAGCCGCCGCCCAGGCGGTCGACGGCAGGGTGTCCACGCCGATGTGACGGCGCTCGACGGTGTCACCGGGACGGCCGGCCAGCCACTCCTGCTCGACGATGTCCGCGATCTCCCGACTCGCGGACCCGTGGGTACGGATGCTGGCGTCCAGTCTGAACAGGGTCACGACTTCTCTCCTCGGCATGTAGGTTCAAGGTTGAATCAGAGGCTAGAGCAGATGCTTCAAGGTTGAAGTAGTTTGAGACATGCCTCACTCATGAGCGAACCGGGGGAATACTCTTGCGACATGCCTGACGAACCTCGGTGGTTGACCGACCACGAGCGCGACGCCTGGCTTGCGCTGGCCAAGCTGATGTTCAACCTGCCGAGTGCCCTCGACGCCCAACTGCTACGCGACAGCAACCTCACGCTGTTCGACTACTTCGTGCTCAGCGGCCTGTCCATGACACCCGGCCGGACCATGCGCCTCAGCGACCTGGCCAATTTCGTCAGCTGCTCGCTGTCACGCCTGTCGAACGTCGTCAAACGCATGGAGCAACGAGGGCTGCTGCGCCGCGCGCCCGACCCGGAGAGCCCCCGCTACACGGTGGCCACGCTCACCGACGCCGGGTGGGATCTCGTGGTCGCGGCGGCCCCGGGGCACGTCGCGGCCGTGCGCCACTACGTCATCGACGGTCTCACCCCGAGCCAGATCGACGTCCTGCGCGAGGTCGCCTGCCACGTGACCCGGCAGATCGACTCGGCGCCGGAGTCCGCTCGCCGACCCCAGTGACCCCCGGCCCCCCGGGTGTCAGCCCGCGTACTGCGTCGAATGCCTGCACGGACAGGCGATCGCCGTGGCCCCCGCGTCCGGTGGCGGACGCGGTGACCACGGCGATCAGGTGTCAGCCGGCGGTCAGCCTCGCCTGCTGAACAGGCTCATCGGCAGCTGTTGACGAAGGCCAGCAGATCGTCGTTGAGCTGCTGCTTGTGGGTGTCGGTGATGCCGTGCGGGCCACCCGGGTAGATCGTGAGGGTGACGTCCTTGACGATCTTCGCTGCCTGCCGGGCCGAGACGTCGATCGGCACGATCTGGTCGTCGTCACCGTGCACGATCAGCGTGGGAACGTCGATCCGCTGCAGGTCCTCGGTCAGGTCGGTCTCCGAGAAGGCCTTGATCGAGTCGTACGCGGCCTTGTGCCCGGACTGCATGCCCTGCAGCCAGAAGGTGTACATCATCCCCCGTGACACCTTCGCCCCCGGGCGGTTAGCGCCGAAGAAGGGGCCTTCGGCGAGGTCCCGGTACTGCTGCGAACGGTCGGCGAGGGACGCGGCGCGCATCCCGTCGAACACCTCGATCGGTACGCCGTCGGGGTTGTTCGGCGTCTTGACCATCTGGGGCGTGACAGCGCTGATCAGAGCCACCTGGGCGACCCGGTCGGTGCCGTGCCGGCCGACGTACCGGGCCACCTCGCCACCGCCGGTGGAGAAGCCGATAAGCGTCGCCCTCCGCAGGTCCAGGGCCGTCAGCACGGCGGCCAGGTCGTCCGCGTAGTGGTCCATGTCGTTGCCGTCCCACATCTGCGGGGAGCGGCCGTGACCGCGACGGTCGTGGGCGACCACGCGGTACCCGTTGACGGCCAGGTGCAACATCTGCGACTCCCAGCTGTTCGAGTTCAGCGGCCAGCCGTGACTGAACACCACCGGGCGGCCGGATCGCGGACCCCAGTCCTGGTAGAAGATCCGCGCGCCGTCCGGGGTGGTGACGAAGCCCTCGGTGGTGTTCTGCTTGATGCTCATCATGGTCCTGTCCTCTCGTTGTCAGTCGGTAGGTGGACGGGTCAGCTGACGGCGCGGGCGGCCTGCGTGATCAGCTTCGCGACCCGGTCGGGCTGCGAAACGGTCACCGCGTGGGACGCCTTCACCTCGACGGTGTGAGACCCGGCGCGCCTGGCCATGAAGCGCTGCGTGGCCAGCGGGATGGCCCGGTCCTCGGTGGCGATCAGGGCCCAGGACGGGATGGTCCGCCAGGCCGCCACGGTCGCCTTCGTCTCCAGCGCGGTGGTCGCCGCGGGCCGCTGGGTGGCGGCCATCAGCCGGGCGACCTTGGCCGGCACGTCGGCCGCGAAGTGCTTGTGGAAGGCGGCGGGATCGACGTACAGGTCGGTGCCGGTGCCGCCGCCGGGCAGCGGGTACGGCACGGCCTTCAGGTTCTGGCCCAGGGTGTTGCCGGGGAACATGCTGAGCAGTTCCGCGGTGCTCTCGCCCCGGTCGGGTGCCAGGGCGGCGAGGTAGACCAGGGCCTTGACGTTCGGGTGGCCGGCGGCGGCGGAGCTGAGGACGGTGCCGCCGTAGGAGTGCCCGGCGAGCACGATCGGGCCGCCCACGCTGTCGAGCACGCTGCGGACGTAGGCGGCGTCGGAGGCCAGGTCGCGTAGCGGGTTGGACGCGGCGAGCACCGGATAGCCGTCGCGTTGCAGCCGCACGACGACGTCGTTCCAACTGGACGAGTCGGCGAAAGCACCGTGCACCAGCACCACCGTCGGCTTCTTCACCACCTTCGGCCCCCCGTGGGCGAGCTGGATGTTCAGGCTGGCGGTCGAGGTGGGGACTGCGGTGGAGCTGGAAACGGTAAACGCGACCACGCCGGCGATGGCGCCCAGTGTGGTAGCCGCCGCCAGGACCAGGCGGCTCAACGTGCTGCGATGCATCGGATGCTCCTTCGAGACGGTGTCATGGGGCGCCGCAGGGGCGTCCCGGTTGGCTCCCAGCCTCGGGGTCGGACGGCGCGTCGAGAATCAGTCATCTGCCTTCCGATCCGGCTCGATGCCCGTCCCTCGGCAGTGCGGTGTCGGCGGCCACACCGGCGGGATTGAGTCAAACGACCTAGTCCGCCGAACGCCCCGACACCGCCCTGCGGTGCCGGGGCGGCCCGTCCGGGACGTCCGCAACGGGCGGTATCGCCCCTGATCCGGGCGGATGTGCAGGCACATGACTGATTCGCGCCGCGGGTGGGGTCTCGACAGTGAAGTAATCAGGCGCTCGCCCGTCAGGGCCAACCTCGGAGGAGCAGAGCATGCAACCCGCCGTCGTCATGCGTCACAAATTCTGGCGTGACGACCATCTGTCTGAAATATTATCGGTGTCACCGAGCATTTCACTGAGCGAAGACAGCGGCACCAGCCCGCCGAGGGCCGGCTGCGACAGAGGTCAGAACCGCGCGGAGGCGACTCCTCGCGGGCACGAGTCCGGGATGAGGAACATCTGATGGTCATGGAGATCGGCATCGCTCTCGACGTGTCACGGTTGGCTCACGCGCCGCAGGAGACCGTCGCGCTGGCCCGCCTGGCCGAAGAACGCGGCCTGGACCTGGTGGTCGTCACCGACGGAACTGCGCAGCGGACCACCGGCCTCGACCCCTGGACGGCGGCGGTCTGGCTCGCCGGATCGACCAGCCGGATCACCATCGGCGCCCCCGCCGGCGGCACGTCACCACCCGATCCGACCGACCCCGAGGCGCCGTACCCGAAGGTCCAGGCCAAGGCAGAGGACAGCCTCGACATCCTGGCGCCGGGTCGGATCATCTCCGACCCGGCCGGCTGGGTCGTCGCGCCACCGGATGCGAAGCCGGAGGATCTGGCCGGCGCCGCCGAGAGCGATCTGCCCGTCGTGGTCCCGGTGCACTCACGCGAAGACGTCGAGCGTCTCGCCGCGCTGGTCGCCGGGCGCGACGACCGAGCCGGGGTACGCCGACGCCCGGCGGCGGTACGCGCGCACCGCAAGCCGGGCATCGACTACGACGGCGTACCGGCGTCACTCGCCGAGACGGTGGTCGAGCCCGGCGACCCGCCCTACCGCGCCCTGTCCTCGACCTACCTGCGTGGTGGTGGTCCCGGACTCGTGCTGCGACCCCGGACACCGGCGGAGGTGTCGGACGCGATCGGGTTCGCCCGGCGACACCGGCACCTGCCGCTGGGCATCCGCAGCGCCGGCCACGGCATCAGTGGCCGCTCGACGAACCGTGGCGGCCTGGTGATCGACCTGGGCGCGATGAACACCATCGAGGTGGTGGACCCCGCCCGTCGACTCGTCCGCACCGGTCCCGCCGCGACCTGGAAGCAGGTCGCCGCTGCCCTGGCCCCGCACGGGTGGGCGCTGGGCTCGGGAGACTACGGCGGTGTCGGCGTGGGTGGGCTCGCCACGGCGGGCGGGATCGGCCTGCTCTCCCGCAACCACGGCCTGACGATCGATCATCTCCGGTCGGTGGACCTCGTGCTCGCCGACGGCCGGCAGGTGCAGGCGAGCAGGGAGCAGCACCCGGAGCTGTTCTGGGCCGTACGTGGCGCGGGCGCCAACTTCGGCATCGCCACCTCGTTCGAGTTCGAGGTCGACGAGGTGGGCGAGGTCGGCTGGGCGCAACTCGCCCTGGTCTCCACCGACATCGAGCAGTCGCTCCGGCGCTACGGCGAACTGGCAAGCGCCGCGCCCAGGGACACGACGGTCTTCCTCGTCACCGGGCAACCCCGCGACGGCCTCTCGACCGTCCAGCTCTTCGCGGTGGTCGACAACCCGGATCCCGACATCGTCGTGGCGCGCCTGACACCGTTCCTGGAGCTCGGCATGCTCGCCCGCCAGCAGGTGGTGATGACGCCGTACGCGGGCGTGATGGGAAGCGCCGCCGACGTCGGACCGGACGGCCAGCACGGTTTCGGTGAGCCGAACTCCCGGTCGGCGTTCGTGCCCACCCTGACCCCCGAGTTCGCCCGCGACGCCGCCGCGATGCTGCGCAGCGGAGCCGTGTACTTCTTCGAGCTGCGGGCGATGGGCGGCGCGATCGCCGACGTGGCACCCGACGACACCGCCTTCACCCACCGCACCCCGGCCTTCCAACTGGCCGCGATGGGTCAGAACGACAAGCGCCTCACCGCGGTGTGGGAGCCACTGCGCCGGCACTTCGACGGGCTCTACCTCAGCTTCGAGACCGACCGCAGCCCCCAACGGCTGCTCGACGCCTTCCCGGCACCGGTGCTGGAGCGCCTGCGCGCGTTGAAACGCCGGTACGACCCGGACAACCTCTTCCGAGACAACTTCAACATCGACCCGACGGTCGACCCCGCAGCGGTGCAGGAGGCACGCGCATGACCGACTACGGACACGACCTGCTCTTCGGCGTCTTCGCCACGCCCGTCGCGCAGCAGGCCCGACAGGTTGTCGACCTGGCCGTCACCGCCGACCGGGCCGGTCTCGACCTGGTCAGCTTTCAGGACCACCCGTACCAGCCCTCGTTCCTGGACACCTCGACCCTGCTCGCCTTCACCGCGGCCCGCACCGAGCGCATCCACGTCAACGCCAACGTCGCCAGCCTGCCGCTGCGGCCGCCGGCGGTGCTGGCCCGGGCCGCCGCCTCCCTCGACATCCTCAGCGGCGGCCGCTTCGCACTCGGCATCGGCGCCGGTGCCTTCTGGGACGGCATCGCCGCCATGGGGGGTCGTCGGCTGAGCGCCGCCCAGGGCGTCACCGCGCTGGGCGAAGGCATCGAGATCATCCGCGAGATCTGGGACACCGACGCCGCCGGGGCGGTGAGCTACGACGGGCGGTACTACTCGGTGAAGGGGGCCCGACGGGGCCCGCGGCCCGCGCACGACATCCCGATCTGGGTCGGCGCGTACAAGCCGAAGATGCTCGCCCTCACCGGCGCGGTCGGCGACGGCTGGCTGCCCACCATCGAATACCTGCCCCGAGGGGCCGATTCCCTACCCGAACTCAATGCCCGGATCGACGCCGCAGCGCACGACGCCGGTCGCGACCCGGCGGCCGTACGACGGCTGATGAACTTCATGAACGTGCAGTTCTCGTCGGCGCCGCGCGGGCTGCTCAACGGCCCGTCCGAGGCCTGGGTCGACCAGATCGCCGAGCTGGCCCTGGGGCACGGCGTCAGCGCCTTCATCATCGGCGGCGACGACCCGAGCATGACGCAGCGCTTCGGCGCCGAGATCGCACCTGCGGTACGGGCGATCGTCGAACGGGAACGCCGACCCGCTGCGCCGGACCGGACGCAGGGCGAGGCGTGACCGCGTGGTGGGGTGGCCCGACCCACCCCACCACGCGGGGATCAGCTACGCAGGGACCACTGCTGGTTGGTGCCGCCGTGGCAGGCCCAGAGGTGGACCTTCGTGCCGTTGGTGGTGCCGTATCCGCTGGCGTCGAGACAGAGCCCGGACCCGACGCCGGTGATGGTGCCGTTGCTGTTGACGTTCCACTGCTGGTTGCTCTGGCCGTTGCAGTCCCAGATGATCGCCAGGGTGCCGTTGGCGGTGCCCTGACCGGAGGCGTCGAGGCACTTGTTGCCGTACACCATCAGTTGCTTGCCGGCGGTGTAGGTCCACCGCTGGTTGGTGCCGCCGTGGCAGTCCCAGAGCTGCGCCTGGGTGCCGTTGGTGGTGCTCGACCCGCCGATCTCCAGGCAGCGGCCGGACTGCCCACCGACGATCTGCACCCTCTGCGGGGTGCCACCGCCGCCCTGCGGCCCGGCGGCGGCCATCACGGCCTGGGCGCCCGAGGGCCAGTTGCCGCCCGTCACCGTCACGTTGCCGGAGACGACGTTGCCCCGGTCGCCGTTCGTCACGTTGGTGCTGCCGTTTGTCGACCAGTTGTTGGTGACGGTGAAGTTGCCCATGTTCTCGGCGTACCAGTAGTTGGCCGTGGCCCACGTGCCGGTCGAGGAGAAGACGTTGTTGCGGGCGGTGAAAAAGCGTGAGCCCTCGTCGAAGTAGAGCCCGAAGTGGCCGTTGGTCCGCAGACAGTAGTTGTCGCTGATCAGCGCGCCCGGGTTCGCCGACAGGGTGTAGATGCAGCCGCCGTCGTTCATCTGCTGCATGACGTCGTGCACGTAGTTGCCGATCAGTCGGTTGTTGGCCGCCGTGGTGGCGGTGGTGTAGCGCGGCTGGTAGTTGTACAGGCCCCGGTCGGCGTAGTGGTTGCTGCCGCCGGCGTCGTTGGAACCCCAGCCGTAGCCGATGGACATGCCGGTGTACGGCATGTTGTAGACCTCGTTGTACGAGACGGTGGCGTTGTTGACGTAGGTGGTCAGCACCGACACGATGCCCCGGTACTCGATGCCCAGGTCGTGCAGCCGGTTGTTGCTGATGGTGATGTCCCGATTGACCATCCGCTGGTCGCTCGGGTGATGGGCGTCGGCCCGTACGCCGCCGACGACGATGCCCCCGGCCGCGTTGCGGGCGATCTCGGACCTGGTGACGGTGATGTTGCTGGTCCCGAGGCCGACCCCGCTGGCGTGGGCGTTGGCGTCGTTGCCGATGCCGATGGCCGTCTGCCCCAGGTTGACGAACGCGGAGTCGGTGAGGGTGATGTTGTCGGCGGCGGAGATCTGCACGGCGGCCGGCATCTGCTGCCAGTTCGGTCGGGTCGCCTCGAACTGCGGGCAGCCGTTGTGGCACGAGCTGAAGGCGGGCCAGTTCCAGTTGCCGTAGATGTACGCGCCGGTCTGCTGGTCCACGTAGCCCTGGTTGCTGCTGGCACCCAGCCAACTCGTGCCGGTGAAGGTGATCCCGGAGAACGTCACGTGGTGCACGGGCGCGGCGTACGTGCCGCCGATCTGGAGCAGGGACTGCAGGGTCGGCAACTCCACCCGGGCGGTGCTCATGTTCTGCCCGGCGAGCGGGATGTAGGACAGCGCGCCGCTGCCCGGGTCCAGGTACCACTCCCCCGGCGAGTCCAGGAACTCGTAGGCGTTGCTCAGGTAGAGCGGGCCGGGCCGGTGCGGGCTGGTGAAGGTGTCGTACCCGAAGTTGTTGTTGCTCCAGCCCGGCTGCTGCATCCGGATCTGGTTGCCGCTGATGCTCTGCACCGACACGTACCGGTCGGTGAAGGAGTTGACGCTCTCCATCTGGATGCGGCTCTGGTTGGCCAGGTTGTTCAGGTAGCTCAACGCGCCGCTGGTGAACCGCATGCCGGTGCTGTCGGCGGTGAAGTCGGCCCGGTTGACCTGGGTACGGGCCCGGGTGGCGACGGCACCGTCGACGTAGAGCTGCCGGCTGTCCAGCCCGGCGCCGACGTTGGCCCGCCAGATGTTGCGGCCGGCGTCGACGAGCGACCAGCCGGTGACCGCCCGCGCGCCGCTGATGACGGGTCGGGCCGACGGTGCCGCCTGCCACAGCACCCGGTAGCCGTTGGTGCCGGAGTCAGCGGCGGTGAACCGCAGTGGCGAGGACAGCCGGTACACCCCGTCGGCGAGTTGCACGACGATGTCGCCGGACATCGAGCTGTTCTGCGCCCGTACCGCGGTCTGCGCGGCGGTCAACGAGCACGGTTGGGCGGCGCTGCAACTGCTGCCGCTGCCGGACGGGGACGCGTACAGGGTGGTGGTGGCCGCGAGGGCGGGTGCGGCGGAGGCGGCCACGACGGTGGCGGTGACCGCGCCGGTGAGCGTCACCGCCGCGATCGCGGCCAGCACCCTTCTGGGTGCGGCCGACAAGGGAGGTACGGACACAGAGGTCTCCTTACCGGGGACGGGTGTGGTGGTGGGGGTGCGTGCTCAGGGCTGCACGGGATGTCGCCGGCAGGTCAGCCGAGAATTCCGCGCAGGTGGGCCAGGCCGTCGAGGGCGAGCCGGTCCGGTGAGGGAGCCAGCGGTCGCCAGATCGAGGCGGCGGTGGCGATCGTGTCGTTGTCCGGGGTGAACGACTCGATGCAGACCGCGCCCCGGTATCCGGTCGTGGCCAGCACGGCGAGGAACCGGGGCCAGTCCAGGTGGTCGGCACCGGGAGCCCCCCGGTTGGTGCCGCTGACCTGGACGTGCTTGATGTGCGGGCCGGCGGCGGCGAGCGCGGCGTACGGGTCGGCCTCCTCGATGTTCATGTGGTACGTGTCGATCATGAGGCCGACGTTCGGCGGCAGACCGTCGATCAGGTCCAACGTCTGCTCGATGGTGTTGACCACACTCGTCTCGTAGCGGTTGAGCGCCTCGACGCCGATGGCCACGCCCCGCTCGCCGGCGTAGTCGGCGACCGGCGTCAGCGCCCGACGGAAGTCGGCGTAGCAGGTGGCGCGCTCGGCCACGCTCATCCGCCAGGTCCGGCCCACGGAGGCGTAGACCGGACCGCCGACCGTCGGCGCGCCGACGGCCACCGCAGCGTCCACACAGCCCCGCAGGTACGCCCGGGTCGCCTCGACCACCTCCGGGGTGGCGTCGACCAGGTCCCGACCGGGCGGGGTGACCGCGCAGACGCCGGCGGCGGTCAGGCCGTGGGCCGTGAGCAGGTCCCGGGTCCGGGCCGGATCCCAGTCCCCGGGCTGCTCGATCGGCAACTCCACCGCGTCGAAGCCGAAGCGGGCGATCCGGGGCACCAGGTCGGCGAGGGCCGCGTCGTCGACCGGTGAGGCCCACACCCATGGGTTGACGCCGATCTCGTACATCGGGCCTACTTCCAGCGCTGGGGGTATCCGGGCAGGTCGGTGCAGCCGCACATCGCGTAGTGCAGCGGCGGCATGTCCGCGTCGAGGTAGCTGTCGAGGTTCTCCTGCGTGATCGTCGGCTGGGGCAGCTTCCACGGGCTGGACACCTGCTGGCCGTCGAGGATGCGCAGGGCCGCGATGATCGGGGTGCGCCACTGGTAGGTCGGGTAGGTCGGCGCGATCGCGGTGAGACCGGCCTCCTTCCACACCTTCAGGAAGTCGAGCTGGTCCTCGCCGTTGATCGGGGGCACCGGCTTGCCGGCGTCCTGGAACGCCTCGACCGCCGCGACCGCGACCGCCCCGGCGTCCATCCAGACGCCGTCGATGGTGCCGTACCGCTGGAGGTAGTCGTCGACGATCTTCTTGGTCTTGGCCGGGTCACCGTCGGTGAACTCGACCCCGACGACGTCGACGCCGGCCTTGTCGAAGGCGACCTTCGCGGCGGACCAGCGGGTCTCCAGCACGTCCACGCCGGGCAGGATGCGCAGGGCGAGCAGCTTGCCGCCGGGCTTCATCCGCTGGCTGACGAACTCGGCACCGACATGACCGAAGCCGTACCCGCCGATGGGGTTGATGAAGGTCACCGGGCAGTCGGTGTCGACGCCACGGTCGAAGACGATGACCGGCAGACCGGTCTGGCAGGCCGCTTCCACGGCCGGGGTGAGGGTGGCGGTGGTGTTCGGCGAGACGATCAGGGCGTCGCAGTCCTTGCCGAGCAGGTCGTTGATGTCGGCGATCTGCTTCTGGTCCTTACCCTCGGCCTCGACGTGCACGAACTCCTTGATCCGGTCGCCCTGCGCCGCCACCTCCGCCTGCATGGTCTTGTAACCGACCTGCCGCCAGGGGTTGTTCAACGCCGCGTTGGAGAAACAGATCTTGTACGGGCCGGCCTTCTTGAACTTCGTGGTGTCCACAAGCGTGGGGTTGAGCGCCTGCTCCCACGGCTTGTCCGCCGGCCCGGTGGCGATGGCGTCGAGCAGCGCCAACTCGTTGTCGTAGTCGGTCTGGTCGAAGAACTTCGACTGCTCGCCGGTGCCGGCGCCGGCCGGTGCGGACTCGGTGCTGGACGGGGTGGCCACCGGCGTGTCCGTGGCGCAGCCGGCGAGCGTCAACAAGGTCACCGCGGCGACCGCGGCCAGGCAACGTTTCATGAGGCAATCCCCTTTATCTGGATGAGAAACGCCGGGCCGAGACCGCCACGGCGAGCAGGATGATGGCGCCTTGCACGCTCGGTCTGAGCGCGCCGGAGACGCCGTAGAAATTCATCAACGCGAAGAGCAGTTCGAGGGTCAGCGCGCCGAGCATCGCGCCGACGACCGAGCCCCGGCCGCCGCCGAGGGCGACCCCGCCGAGGACGACCGCAGTGATGGCGCCGAACTCCAGGCCCGCGCCGGCCTGGAAGGAGACGCCGCCGTAGCCGCCGATCAGGATCGCGGCGACCGCCGCGGCGAGGCCACTGAGGACGAAGGCGATGGTGCGGGTACGCCACACCCGCACCCCGCTCAGCTGTGCGGTACGCGGGTTGTCGCCGACGGCGACCAGGGTCCGACCGAAGTCGGAGCGCATCAGCAGCACCGCGGCCACCGCGAGGACCAGCAGGACCAGCAGCGCGTACGGCAGCCGACCGAACACCGGTACGTCCTCGACGGCCCGGCGACCGAGTTGGCGGAACTGGTCGGTGAGACCGCCCTTGGGCGCGCCGTCGGACCAGAGGTAGACCGCGCCGACGAGGATCAGGAACATGCCGAGGGTGGTGACGAACGAGGGCACCCGCAGCCGGGTGGTGATCAGGCCGTTGACCAGGCCGACGAGCGCACCCCCGGCGAGCAGCACCAGCACCACCGGCCAGGTCCGCGACGGGTCGCTGTCGATGAGCCGGGCGGCGACCACCACCTGCGCGGTGACCAGGGAGCCGACGGACAGGTCGAACTCCCCGGAGACGATCACGAAGTACTGACCGGCGGCGAGCAGGATGATCGGCGCCGAGCGGCCGAGGAACGACATCAGCGACGGCGGGCTGAGGAAGTCGGGTTGGCGGGCGGCGACGAGGACCAGGAGCACCACCAGCACCGCGAGGATCGGCAGGATCCCACCGCTGTTCCACCGCCGCAGCGGTGCGAGGCGACGCGAGACGGTCTGTGTGGTCACCGGTCCGCCTTCCGCAGGGCCCGACGGGCGTAGACGGCCACGGCGGCGATGATGATCACGCCTCGGACGACCTGCTTGGCGAAGGCGTCCACCGCGAGTTGGTTGAAGATGGCGTCGATGCCGGCGAGCAGCAGCACGCCGCCGACGGTGCCGACGACCCCGCCCCGGCCGCCGGCGAGGGCGGTGCCGCCGATCACCACCGCGGCGATCGATTCCAGGTCGTAGAGGCCCTCGGTGCCGACCCGGGGAGCGCCGGAGCCGAGGCGGCTGGCGAGGTAGATCCCGGCGAGCCCGGCGCACAGGGAGCAGAGCACGTGGGCGGTCACCCGTACCCGGTCGTTGCGGACACCGGAGAGCCGGGCCACCTCCGGGTCACCGCCGACGGCGATCAGGTGGTGACCGAACCGGGCCCGCGACAGCAGGAACCAGCAGGCCCCGGCGACCGCGAGCAGCAGCAGGAAGGACAGCGGTACGGGCCCGACCCGCTGGTAGCCGAGGGTCTGTACGAGGGCCGGGGCGGTGCTGCCGGCCGGGCCGTCGTACCTGCTGTCGAGATAGCCCTTGAGCAGCAGCCCGACACCGAGGGTGGCGATGAACGGGTTGATCTGACCGGTGGTGACGAGCAGCCCGTTGAACAGCCCGATGCCGGCGCTGACGAGCAGGGTGAGGCCGATCGCGGGCAGCAGCGCCGCGTTGCTGCCGTTCATGGTCTCGGCCGCGACCAGGGTGCTGAGGCTGACCACGTACGCCACCGAGAGGTCCAGCGAGCCGCCGAGGATGACCAGGGTCTGGCCGACCGCGACGAATCCGAGCCCGGCGGCGACGTGCAGCAGACTCACCGTCGTCGACTGGTTGAACAGTTGGCCGCCGTCGATCGCGACGACCAGCCAGCCGATGGCGAGGGTGAGGCCCAGGGCCACGAACACGCCCGGCACCGGCCGCCGGGCGGGCGACAGAGGCAGGGCGCTCACGCGGCCGTCTCCCGTACCGTGCCGACGGCGAGGGCGACGACGTCCTCCTCGGTGGCGCCGGCCGGCAGTTCGCCGGCGATCCGCCCGTCGCGCATGACGATCATGCGGTCGCTCATGCCGAGCAGTTCGGGCAGGTCCGACGAGATCATCAGTACCGCCGCGCCGTCGCGGGCGAGTCGGCGCACCAGGTCGTGGATCGCGGACTTGGCACCCACGTCGATACCGCGGGTGGGTTCGTCGAAGAGCAGGATCCGCGGGTTCACGGCGAGCCAGCGGGCCAGCACCACCTTCTGCTGGTTGCCGCCGGACAGGTACCGGATCTCCTGCTGGTCACCGGCGCTGCGGACCTCGACGGCGGCGAGCAGTTCCCGGACCCGTACGGTGCGGGCGGTGCGGCCGGAGCGGAGGGCGAAGACGGCGCGGCTGGCCAGCAGCGCGTTGTCCAGTACGGACTGACGGGCGACGATCCCCTCGCCCTTGCGGTCCTCGCTGACGTAGGCGACCCCGGCCCGCATCGCCGTACGCGGGGAACGCAGTCGGGTCGGGGTGCCGTCGACGACGACCTCGCCGGCGGTGAACGGTGCCACCCCGAACAGGGCTCGGGCCAGGGCGGAGCGCCCGGAGCCCTGCAGGCCGCCGACGCCGAGCACCTCTCCCGCGCGCAACGTCAGGTCGATGTCGCGCAGCTTGCGGTTGGCGCCCGCGCGGACGGTGAGCCGGACCTCGCCGATGTCCTGCGGGGTGGCTCGCGGCGGGTAGTAGTGGGACAGTTCCCGCCCGACCATGTGCCGGACCAGTTCGTCGGCGGTGGTGTCGGCGGTGGGTACGGTGGTCACCCGCCGGCCGTCCTTGAGCACGGTGATCCGGCTGGACAGGTCGAAGACCTCGGTAAGCCGGTGCGAGACGTAGAGGATGCCGATGCCCTGCTCCTGGAGGCGGCGCACCAGGCGGTAGAGCAGGGCCACCTCGTGGTCGGCCAGCGCGGCGGTGGGTTCGTCCATGATGATCAGTCGCGCGTCGAGGGCGAGCGTCTTGACGATCTCGACGACCTGTTGCTGGGCGACGCTGAGGCGTCCGACCGGCGCGTCGGCGGGTAGGGCCGTCTCGCCGATCGAGTCCAGCAGGCGTCGGGTGGAGGCGAGCATCTGACGCCGGTCGACCAGGCCGCGGCGTACCGGCTCGTGACCCAGGTACACGTTCTCGGCGACGGTGCGCTCCGGCAACAGGTTGAACTCCTGGTGGATGATGCCGACGCCGGCCCGCTGGGCGTCGCGTGGGCTGCCGAACACCTGCGGCTGCCCGGCCAGGGTGATGGTGCCGGCGTCCGGGGCGTACCCGCCGGAGACGATCTTCATCAGGGTGGACTTGCCGGCACCGTTCTCGCCGACGACCGCGTGCACCTCGCCGGCCGCGACGTCGAGGTCGACCTCGTGCAGGACACCGACGCCGAGGAAGGACTTGCTGATGCCCCGCAGGGCGAGCAGGGCACCGGGGTGTCCATCTGGCATCGTCGGAATTCCTCACGGATAGTAGTCAGAGTCAAGGTGCGTCGGCGGCACACAGGGCACTTCCGCGCTGGCAACCCGACCCTTTTCGTCGCCGAGCACGGCACTTCCTGTGGTCGTGCTCAAACTTTCGCTTGACACAACCGAAACATCACACGTATGAAGATAGATGTTCGGGTATGAGTTCGCAATCCCCTACCTGGCAGCGGCTTTCGATCATCCTGCCGCCCAGGTGAGCGTGCATACGGGCACCTTCAGGACGCGCGCTACCGCACCACACCGCTCCAGATGTTGTCGTTAACATCAACGACTTCCCATATATAGAGCTTCCGGCTCCGGCCCTCCCGACCACGGGACGGCAACCGATCCGGCATGACGCTGCGTGACCGCCGGCCGTGCGACCGGGCGACGCCAGGCACGACGACGCGACCGGGCTCGCGCCCACCGCACGGCACCCTGCGCCGTGCCCGGACCGGTGACCGGCTCCGTGGTCGCACCACAGTTGCCCCGCCCCACACCGCCCCGCACCGCCACAGAGGAGACGGAATGCGTCGTAAGACAACAATCATCGGTGTGACCCTGGGTCTGTTACTGGCGCTCGCGCTGGTCAACCCGGCGTCGGCGGCGCCCGCCTTCCGGGCGTTGCTGTTCACCAAGACCACCGGCTACCGGCACGACTCGATCCCCGCCGGGGTGTCGATGTTCCAGCAGCAGGCGGCAGCCGACAACTTCGAGCTCGTACACAGTGAGGACTCGAGCGTCTTCACCCCGGCCAACCTGGCCACCTTCGACGTTCTCATCATGTTCCAGACCTCCGGCATGGTCTGGACCTCGGCCGCCCAACGCCAGGCGGTGGAGGGCTACCTCGCCTCCGGCAAGGGAATCGTCGCCATCCACAACGCCACCGACATGGGCATCGAGGGCGAATACCCGTGGTGGGACCAGACCATCAACGCCGGCGCGCACATGCCCGAGCACTCCCCCGGCGTGCTGCCCGGCACCGCGATCGTGGCCGACAAGAAGCACCCGTCCACGGCCAGCCTGCCGGACCGCTGGAACCGCAGCGAGGAGTGGTACAACTTCGACAAGAACCCGCGCGGCGACGTGCACGTGCTGGTGACCGCCGACGAACGGACGTACAACCCCGGTTCCCGGGCGATGGGCCCGGACCACCCGATCTCCTGGTGCCGCAGCGTCGGCGGCGGTCGGGTCTGGGCCACGGCCATGGGTCACGCCATCGCGTCCTACAGCGAGACCCACTTCCGCAACCACGTCCTCGGTGGCGTCAAGTGGGCCGCCGGCAACCAGCCCGGCGACTGCGGTGGCACCGTCTGGGGCAACTTCGAGAAGCGCACCCTCGACGACAACACCGTCGACCCGATGTCGCTGGCGGTAGCACCCGACGGTCGGGTGCTCTACGTGCAACGTGGCGGCCAGGTCAAGATCTTCAAGCCGAGTACGAACAGCACCGTCACCGCCGGCACGCTGAGCGTCTACACCGGCGGCGAGGACGGGCTCACCGGGCTGGCCCTGGACCCGAACTTCGCCAGCAACGGGTACGTCTACCTGTACCACTCACCGGCCAGCAGCAGCACGGACGTCAACCGGGTGTCCCGATACACGCTGACCGGTGACACGCTCAACATGTCCAGCGGTGTCACCATCATCGACATCCCGGCGTACCGGGACCGGACCTACCCGGAGCCCGGCCACACCGGCGGGTACATCGACTTCGGTCCGGACGGCAACCTCTACATCGGCACCGGCGACGACGTGGCACCGAACCTCGACCCCAACTGGCAGGGCTACGCCCCGCTGGACTGGCGGTCGGGCAAGCACATGCTCGACGCCGCCCGTACCGCCGGCAACACCAACGACCTGCGTGGCAAGCTGCTGCGGATCCGGCCCTCGGCCGGCGGCGGCTACACCATCCCGTCGGGCAACCTCTACCCGCAGGGCACCGCGCAGACCCGCCCGGAGATCTACGCGATGGGTTTCCGCAACCCCTTCCGCTTCTCCATCGATCCGTCCAACGGCTGGGTCTACCTGGCCGACTACGGGCCCGACCGCAATCCCCCGACCACCAACCGTGGCCCCGAAGGTCTCGTCGAACTCAACGTGATCAAGGCGCCGGGGAACTACGGCTGGCCGTTCTGCCACGGTGACAACCAGCCGTACGCGCCGTACAACCCGGACACCGGTGCGGTCGGCGCCAAGTTCAACTGCGCGGCGCCGGTGAACAACTCGCCAAACAACACCGGCCTGACCAGCCTCCGGCCGGTGGTCGCACCCAACATCTGGTACGGCTACGGCACCTCGCAGACCTTCCCCGAGCTGGGCTCCGGCGGCTCCGCGCCGATGGGTGGACCGGTCTACCGGTACAACGCGGCGAACCCGTCGGCGACCAAGTTCCCGCCCTACTACGACGGCGTGCACTTCTTCTACGAGTGGTCCCGCAACTACATAAAGGAGGTGCACTTCGACTCCGCCACGGCGGTCACCCGCACCAACCCGTTCCTGCCGACCACCCGGTTCAACAAGCCGATGGACATGGAGTTCGGCCCGGACGGTTCGCTGTACCTGCTGGAGTGGGGGACCAACTTCGGTGGCGGCAACAGCGACTCGGGTCTCTACCGGATCGATTACATCCAGGGCGGTCGTACCCCGATCGCGAAGGCGACCGGGACGCCGACAAGCGGCAACGCCCCGCTGACCGTGCAGTTCTCCAGCGCCGGGTCGATGGACCCCGATCCGGGCGACACGCTCAGCTACCAGTGGACCTTCGGTGACGGCACCACCTCGACGGCGGCCAACCCGTCAAAGGTCTACACCAGCAACGGCAACTACACCGCCCAGTTGAAGGTGACCGACAGTTCGGGCAAGAGCGGCTTCGCCAACGTACAGATCACCGTCGGCAACACCGCTCCGGTGGTCACCATCACCACCCCGGCCAACGGAGGCATGCTGACCTTCGGCGACCAGGTCTCGTACCAGATCTCCGTCTCCGACCCGGGTGGCGCGGCGATCGACTGCTCCAAGGTGTTCCTCAACCCGGCTCTCGGGCACGACGACCACGCCCACGAGACCACCGACTATCCCGGCTGCTCGGGCACGATCCCGACCGACCTGCTCGGCGGGCACCCCGACGGCGCCAACCTGTTCTACGTGCTCAACGCCCGCTACACCGACAACGGCGGTGCGGGTGGCGCGGCGCCGCTCACCGGTCACGCGCAGGTGATCCTCCAGCCCAAGCACAAGCAGGCCGAGTACTACAGCAGCCAGTCCGGCACCCGGATCGTCGAACAGGCCGGCGCGCAGAGCGGCAAGCGCATCGGGGACATCTCCAACAACGACTGGGTGGCGTTCACCCCGATGAGCCTGTCGGGGATCAACACGGTCAGCTACCGGCTGTCGTCGCCGTCGGGCGGCGGCACGATCGAACTACGGGCCGGCTCACCCACCGGCACCCTGCTGGCCACCACGCCGGTGCCCGCCACCGGCGGCTGGGACAACTACCAGTCCACAGCACCGGTGAACGTCACCGCCCTGGCCGGGACCCACACCCTGTATCTCGTGTTCAAGGGCAGCGGCAACAACTGGTTCGACCTCGACTCGCACACCTTCGGTGGCCCCGGGGTCGGCACCGGCGGCCCGGTCACCCCTCCTCCCGGTGACGGGGTGGCGGGCAAGACCTGGACGCTTACCGCGCAGCACAGCGGCAAGCTGATGGACGTCAACGGTGTCTCCACCGCCGACGGGGCGCAGATCCATCAGTGGGCGTCCACCGGCGGCAACAACCAGAAGTGGCAGGCCGTCGACGCCGGTAATGGCGCGGTCTACCTGAAGGCGGTGCACAGTGGCAAGTGCGCCGAGGTGATCGGCGGCTCCACCACAGCGGGGGCTTTCCTCCAGCAGGCCACCTGCAACAACAGCAACCAACAGAAGTTCACCGCCACCCCGACCGGCACCTCCGGGGTCTACACGGTGAAGAGTGTGCCGAGCGGGCTCTGCCTGGACGTCAACTCCGCCGCCACCACGGACGGGGCCCGACTGTTGCAGTGGACCTGCCACGGTGGCACCAACCAGCAGTGGCGGTTCAGCGCGGCCTGACCGGCCACAGCTGGCCAGTGACACCTCTGATCGGGACCGGCGTCGCACCACGGCGCCGGTCCCGACACCGTTGGCTCCCGAGTCGCTCAGGGAAGCAGCCGGCGCCCCTCCCAGGTTCCGTGTTCGGACAACGGGCGGAATCGCATGAACGCGGACTCGTGGTGGAAGTCCCGACGATTCTGTTCGACCATGGCGACGGCGTGCGTGTCAGCCTGTGGAACGGCGCTACGGCCGTGGACCATGTCGGTCATCTCGCGGACGCTGCGCCAGATCGTGAAGGTGGAGAAGGTGTGGGGCGGGCGCATCGCTGCGGTGGCGAAGGTGGCGCCAGGGTGGCTGGCGACCAGGCGTTCGACCGGCCGCCCCCACTTCAGGAACCGGGGCAGTTCGAAGAGCTTGAGCCGGGCGAGGGTGACGGCCACCATCGGCTCCTCCGGATCCCACCGGCCCGCCTGCACCGGTAGGCCGGCGAGCGCGGCCACCTCGCCGTACCGCCGCAGGTACTGCAATCGCACATGCCATCCGGCGGCGAGCCGCCGTCCCAGCGCGTCGTCTGCGAGGAACCGTTCCAACGCCGATTCATCGTCCCACTCGGCGAACATCGCCAGGCGTCGCAGCTGCATCCGTTCCACCGACAGCACCGGGGAACCGAGTCGCATGAGCGGGAAACATTCGGCATGCCGCAGCCCAGCCGCCCGAGGCCCACGACCCAGGGTGCGCAAGGTCAAGGCCGGCGGAAGCAGTGCGAGATGAAACGAATGGATCATCGGCCCATCATTACAGCCCGCCGCACCCGCCTCCCGTGCGTCACATGGCGGGGAGTGCCAGCACCACGAAGGCGTTTATGGGTTTGTATGGGATTTCCCCACCCTGTCCCCCACCGCGCGACCCTCCTCAGCAAGACCCGCCCGCAGACGAGCGCCAGGCGGTTTCACAAGCGTTGGGGAGGAAACGATGCTGAGATTGCTACCGCGAAAACGTCGAGCACAACTCGGGCTGGTCGGCGCCACGATCGCGGCTGTCCTACTGACGATGGGAGTCGTCCACGCCGGCAGTGAAGCGGAGCAACCCGCCACGCAGGAGAATCTCCTGGCCTGGCATGCGCAGATCGTCGAGGCCCCGCGGCCATCGCTGGACGGGTGCTTCGACGCGACCTATCCCAAGGTGGTGTGGCGGGAGACCGCGTGCGTGGACCAGCCGGCGATCCCGATGTCCCCGAACCGTGTACCGGCTGCGCGGAGGGACATCGGTGGTGGCACCGGGATGGGCATCGTGACGGAGCGACCCGCGGATGCCGGTGACATCACCAGGGCGACCGGCACGTTCGAGGATGTCAAGGACAAGGACCTGCTGACGGTGAACTCCTCCCCGACCAGCGGGCCGGTGATGGCGAACAGCTACACGCTCCAGCTCAACACCAACCGCCTCAAGGTCAGGGAGTGCGCCAGTTCACCGACTCCCGCGCTGTGTGAGGGCTGGAAGCAGTTCATCTTCGCCAACACCCCGCAAACCGTTCCGAATGAGCCACCCAGCCGTCTCTACATCGACTACTGGTTGCTGGCTTACAACCCGGATGCGAGCCAGGGCAAGCCCTGCCCGAACGACTGGACTGAGGTCCCGGACGACGGCGAGGTCCACTGCTGGCTGAGGCGCGAGAGGGCGGCGGGCCCGCTTCCCTACGTACCGATCAGGAACATCGCACTTCCGGGCTTCAAGCTGGAAGCGCAGACGCAGACGATCGGCGCGGACACCGTCGTCGACGTGGTCACGTTCAACGATGGGAACCAGAACGCCGCCTCGACGTCCAGTTCGGATGTCCTTCACGTCGTGCCAGGGGAGCCGCTGCCGGACCAGGCGGGACCGGGATGGACGCAGGTCGAGTTCAACGTGTTCGGCTTTGGCAACGGATCCACAGCCGTCTTCAACAAGGAGGCCGACTTCAACCTTCGCACGACGATAGTCGACGGCAGTCCGAAGGCGCCCGAATGCAAAGACGTCGGCTACAGCAAGGAGAGGAACAACCTCAACTTCGCCAAACCGAGTGCGACCCCCACATCGCCGGCGCCAGCCCTCATCATCAACCAGGCAGCCAAGAATCGGGAGCTGGCGGGCTGCAGGGCCGCCGTCGCCGTCGGCGACACTCACCAGTACACCTTCGCCGGTACGTACTACGACTTCCAGGCTACGGGTGACTTCGTCGAGGCACGGGCCGGTACCACGTTCGAGGTGCAGACACGCAAGAAGTCTGGCGCCCCGACCTGGCCCAACGCATCGATGAACCAGTCAGTCGGCGTGCGGATGGGCAACACCAGGCTGGCGGTGTGCGCCGGGACCCGTCTGGTCGTGAACGGAGTCGACACCAACCTGCCCTCCGGCGAATCACTGCTGCTTTCCACCGGAGTGGCGATCGACCGGGTGGGAAACGTCTACACGTTCAGGGACCCGTCCGGCAACCTCGTCCGCAGCACCGCCATCGCCGGCACCGTACCGTACGTGAACCTGGGCATCAGCCTGGGCTCCGAGACCCCGGCGGTGCGCGGCCTGCTGGGCAACCACAACGGTGACCCCCACTTCCTCGAAGCCAGCAACGGCGACCCCCTGCGTGTGCCGCCCTCCTTCGCCGACCTGTACGGGGTCTTCGGCAACAGTTGGCGGGTCAGCCACACCACCTCACTGTTGCGCTTCTGCGAAGCCGTCGGCGTGGGCAACCCGGCAGAGTCGTTCTACTCCCACAGTCTCCCCGCGAATGTTCTTCAGCCGGCGAAGGAGTACTGCGTCACGCTACGTCTCGAGCCGATGTGGAATGTCTCGTGCGAGCTGGATGTCGCCGTACTTGGCCGGCAGGCTGCTGACATCTTCGTCGGACTTCCCAAGGCCGCGGTGGACGGCAACCCCGCACCACCATCCCCTTCCCCCTCGCCCACCGGAGGCAACGGTGCCTGCCGGATCGCCTACACAGCCAACTCCAACGCGGCGTCCGCCAGCTTCACCGGCAACGTGACCATCACGAACACCAGCAACACTCCCGTGAACGGGTGGACTCTGACTTTCTCGTTCACGAACGGGCAGCGGATCACCAGCAGTTGGAACGCCAACGTGACGCAGTCCAACGCGTTGGTGACGGCACGGAACCTCAGCCACAACGGCACGCTCGCACCCGGCGCCTCCACGTCGTTCGGCTTCCTGGGCAATAGCGGCATCTCCAACCCGCCACCGGTGGGGTGGACGCTGAACGGCTCCCCCTGCACCACCTGACCCACGGGGGGTCGGTCATTCTCGACCACTCCCGTAACGCGAGATCCCCGGGTTGGGAGCCACCGGGCGGGCTTCCCGGGGATCTCGCTCAGGTGTGGATGCCGGCGTTGTCGAGGGCGGCGAGGCAGGCGCGGATCTGGTCGACCTCGGGCGTACCGAGGTCCGTGAAGATGGCGAGGGCGTGGTGGTAGTGAGCACGGACCTCGTCGAGATGGCCGAGGGCGCGGTGGGCATTGGCCAGCCCAGTGTGGGCGCGGGCCTGCTGGTCGCGGGCACCGATCTCGGCGGCGATCCGCTGCGCGGCGGTGTGATGGCGATGAGCGTCGGCGGGGTGGCCTGCGGCGAGCGCGGCCTCGCCGATGCCGTTGAGCGCGTACGCCTCGCCGTGCCGGTCGCCGGTCGTCCGCAGGATCGTCAGGGCCTGTTGGTGGTACTCGGCGGCCTTGGCGGGCTCGCCGCGAGCAGCGTGGAGGGTGCCCAGCCCATCCAGCGTCCAGGCTTCGCCGTTGCGGTGGCCGGCATGACGAAACAGGACAAGCGCCTGGGCCAGGCTTTCGGCGGCCGCCCCATGCCGGCCCAACCGCGTGTCGACCTCCGCGAGGTTGACAAGCGACACCGCCTCGCCGGCCCGGTCTCCGGTCTCTCGGAACAGGGCGAGCGCCTGCCGCAGGTGCGTGGCGGCCTCGCCGTACCGACCCGCCTTCTGTTCGATGTCGCCGAGGTTTGTCAGCGTGCGGGCCTGACCGACCTTGTTGCCGGCTCGCCGGTGCAGGATCTCGCCCTGCGCGAAGTGGGCGGCGGCCTCGCGATAGCGGCCGAGCCGCTGTTCGGCGATGCCGAGGTTGGTCCGGGTCCGGGCCTGCCCGGGAGCGTCGCCGGTCTGTTCAAACAGGCGTAGAGCCTCGGTGAAGTGTTCGGCTGCGGCTTGGTGCTGGCCGCCCCAGAGGTAAGCGACGCCAAGGTCGGCGAGGGCGTGGGCCTGTTCGGTGACGTCGTCGATGCGGCTGGCGGCACGGCGGGCATGACTGTGGACGGTGATGGCGTCGCTGTTGTGGCCACCGGCGAAGTACTGGACCAGGACGCGGGAGAGCCGGATGGCGTGGGCGGGCCAGTCGTGGGTGGCGGCGTGGGCCACGACGGTGACCAGGGCTGGCCGTTCGGTGTCGAGCCAGATGCGGGCGGTGTCCGGGTCGGTCAGCTCGGGGACGCAGGTACCGGACGGGGCGACGTGGGGTCGAAGATGCGCCTGGGCGGGGTGCAGAGCGTCCATCGCGGAGGCGGCCGTGGCGAGATAGTAGTCGAACAGGCGGGTCAGGGCGGCGCGACGGTCGCGTGGGCGGACCTCGTCGTGGGCTCGGGTGGTGGCGTACGTGCGGACGAGGTCGTGGAAGGTGTACCGGCCCGCGTTGGACTGGTGCAGCAGGTGGTCGCGGCACAGGCGGTCCAGATGGGCACGGGTGACCTCGATGTCGGCGCCGGTCAGGGCAGCCGCAGCGTAGGCGTCGCTGTCCTGCCCGGGGTGCAGCGCGAGCAACCGGAGCAGCTGGCGCTGGTCGGCGGGCAGGCGGTGGTAGGACAGGTCGAGGGCGAGCTCGACACCGGTTTCCAGGCGTCGCTGGTCGTGGCGTTCGTCGAGCCGGTCGGCGTGATCGGTGAGGGTCCAGTCGGGTGTGGCGCGCATGTGTCCGGCCGTCAGATCCAGCGCCAGCGGCAGGTAGCCGCAGCGCCGTGCGATACGGGCGGCAGCGGTGCGATCGTCGCCCACCGGGACCTGGCCAGCGGCGTGGGCCAGGTATCGAACGGCCTCGTCCGCTGCGAACACGTCGATCACCAACTGCGTGGCCGAGGGCAGGTCGGACAGGCTTCGCCGGCTGGTGATCACGGTGAGACAGCCGGGCACCTCGGCGAGCAGCGGGCGGAGTTGGTCGAGGTCGGCGGCGTTGTCCAGCACGATCAGGGTGCGGGTACCGGCGAGCCGGTCACGGTAGGCCGCGGTGCGGGCCTCGAGAGCGTGGGGGATGCGCTGCGGCGGTACACCGAGCAGCCGCAGAAAGCCGTCCAGGACGGCGGCCGGGTCCGCTGGAGGTCGAGCGGGGTCGGGGTGAAATCCGCGCAGGTTGACGAAAAGCGCCCGATCAAATTGACGTTCCCGGATGAGGATATGCCCGGCGTGAATGGCGAGCTGGGTCTTACCGACGCCGGCCATTCCCTCTATCGCCGAGATCGCCACCGCGCCGTTGCGGCCGAGAGCGCGGCGGAGCTGATCGAGTTCGGCGGTACGACCGGTGAACCCGGCCAGGTCGGGTGGAAGCCTGTCCTGGACCTGCACCACGACGGCGGCCAGGGCCTCCCCGCCGACCACCCGCAGCGCCTGGCGCCACTGGTGCACGTACCCCTCGTCCGGGTGCAGTGCCTGCACGACTGCGGTCACGAGGTCGGTGTTCAGCCGCCGCCGACCGGGTTTGAAGCAGTCCACGACCGTGGGCCGCTTGGCCAACTCGCCGGTCGGGCGACCGGCGGCCCGCCACGCGTTGTTGACCTGGCCGGTGATCCATTCGTAGGACGGGTTTCCCGCCCAGACCTTCAACGACCGCAGCCCTGCGACCAGCTCATCCAGCGTGCGGGCCCGACCCGGGTCGGGCATTGCGGCGGACGCATCCTCCGCTCGGGTAGCGGTCATCGACAGTCCCACATATACATTGACGCTCAAGAATGTTTAGCTCATTGTAGCCGCGCCGACGCGGAGGGGGTGCCCCCTACGAAGGGCGGCCCCCCGCCTGGATCACCAGCACCCCACCCGAAGGCGAGACCGTGCTGTGGGTCAGGGCTTGGACGTCACGGTGAGCTTTGCGATGTCTGGGGCATAGACGGTCATCCAGTGCGGATGCAGCCGGTAGTAGACCACGTCGTTGTCCCAGTCGAAGAGGTCGTCGCCGTAGAAGTCCTTCAAGTACGCGAGCACGTCCGGCCAGTCCCTGGCCTGGTCGCCGTTGCGGGGGTTGAGGATCTCCACCGTGCCGTGCGTGAAGACGCCGAGATCCTCACCGCGCATGTGTGCGGCGCTGACGGCGGGCCGCGCCGCGAGGTGGCGCGCCTTGGCGGCGTCGGGCGCCGTGCCGAAGTACCACTTGCCTCGCAGGAAGTGCCCGTCGACACCGCTGATCCGCGGCTCACCCTTCGCTGTCACGCTGGACAGAGCGAGCGTGCACATGCCGGTGAGGACCTGGGTGAGCTGCTCCGCGTTCAGTGTGCGCGCGGAGTTGATGATCGAGCGAAGGTGAGACGTGGAGCGGGCGAGGGAGGCGTCAAGCAGGGCTTGGAGTTCTTCGAGATCTTGTGGGGTTTCGCGCATGGAGGCCTTGTCTCTCCGCATCTATCTGTGCCGTGGTCCGCGCCTATCACCGGCGCCGACCGATGAACCCATGCTCCACCCAAAACCTGACACCTTGCGTCATGTTTCTTCAACTCGCCTGCGGACGCCAGCGGCAGCCGGCCTGACAGACCGGCGGCGCGACGTGACGGCTCCCGACCGGCCTGGATGGTTTACTCGGGCAGTCGGTCCCGACTCGGGTCAGCCTGCCCGCTACCGTCTGCGTATCGCGGCGGCCACGCTTCCAGACCCGCCGCGATACAGCCCAGTCCTGAAACAGCACGAGGAGACACCCATGACCGACGCCACCAGCGACGCCGATCCCACCGCCGACGCCGAAACGGACACCGAGGAACAGCCACAGCCCTTCGAGAACCGCGCGGCACGCCGGTCCAAGGGCAAGGCCACCGCCAACCACACCGGGGGTACCCCGAGCCGCGTCCACGGCCGCTCCGGCACGGTGCAGAGTCCTCGCCAGTACGGCAACCGTCGAAGCGGCTGACTCCGGACCTCCTGGTAACGGCCGCTCCAGTAGTTGTGGCCGCTACCAGTGTCCAGCCGCAGCCGCAGGTTCGTTTGCAAGGCGGGGCCTCATCCGCCCATCGGTACGTTCGACGTGGGGTTCCGGATCCCCCGTCATGCTCCGTGGCGCCCTGTCCGAGGCAGACCCGGACGACCACGCCGCGGCGGATCCGTTAGCCTGACTGCGGTGGTCCGCCACCGACTGCGCTTCCACGTGACAGACCACGTGAATCATCGCGGAGAGACCTGAGCAGTTCAGGACATGTCCGGGTGGGGTGCGGCGCACTGTTGCGCCGACTTCATACCGCCGGTGCCCGACATCGGCAGACGAAAGGACATGACATGTCGTCGAAGGACGAAAAGAACCTGACGCAGGTGGTCGACAGGATCTCGAAGATGGACGAGCCGACCCGTTCGACGATGCAGCGGGTGCACGACATCATCATGGCCGCGGCCCCAACCCTGAAACCGCGCATCTGGTACGGCATGCCCGCCTACGCGAAGTCGGCGAGCACACCCGCGCTCATCACGCTGCGCATGGACGAACGATTGAACCTCGCGATCACCGAGAAGGCCACCTTCCGCGCGGCAGGCGGCGCGGACGGTGGGCTGATGCCCGCCGCGTGGTACTTCGAGACGGTGGATGCCGTCACTGAGAGGCGAATCGCCGAGATCGTCCGCTCCGTGGTCGACTGATCGTCTGCACCCCTGTCCCGGGATGAGGGTGGACCGCACCTCGGCACGACCGGGCGTCGGCGTGACCCTTCTGTCGGTGGCCGCCTCACAGCCAGCGACTGGGGTCGACGACGCATGTCCTGGCCGAGCGAGCGTCTCCGTCAGGCCCGGCAGACGATCTCGCCGTGCAGCACGGCGAACCAGGCATCCGCTGCTTCGGCCCACTCCCGCCAGCCATCCGAGATGTTGCGTAGGTCCTGCGCCGCGGCGACGCCTGCGGCCAGCACCTGTCGGGCCAGGTCCGAATTCAGGATCCGCTCGGCCCACATCCCGCCCCACCATTGCCGGTCCTCCGGCGTGGCGAAGCACCAGGTGCTCGCCGTCGCCCTGACGTCGGTGAATCCGGCGGCGTGCGCCCAGGAGAGCAGACGCCGCCCGGCGTCCGGCTCGCCTCCGTTGGCGCGGGCGGCCTGCTGGTACAGGGCGAGCCAATCGTCGAGCGCCGGCACGCGAGGAAACCAGGTGAACGCCGCATAGTCGCTGTCCCGCGCGGCGACGATGCCACCGGGACGGCAGACCCGGCGCATCTCGCGCAGCGCCTGGACCGGATCGGCGACATGCTGAAGCACCTGGTGGGCGTGGACGACGTCGAACGTACCGTCGGGGAGATCCAGCGCGTGCACGTCGGCGACCGCGAAGTCGATGTTGCCCTGACCACGGGCGTCGGCCTCGGTGCGGGCGAGTTGGAGTGCGTCGTCGGTGATCTCGACGGCGGTGACTCGTCCGGGTGCGACGCGGGCGGCCAGGTCGACGGTGATGGTGCCCGGTCCGCAGCCGACGTCGAGCACCGACGTGCCCGGCGCGAGGTGCGGCAGCAGGTACGCCGCCGAGTTCTCGGCGGTACGCCACCGGTGTGAGCGCAGCACCGACTCGTGGTGTCCGTGGGTGTAGACGTTCGGCGCGGCCGGCATGCACGAATCCCCTCGATCGACTACCGCAACCGTAACCATCCATCCCATTATTCGGTAGAGAATTCCCATGATATGAACTCTGCCGACCGAGACCCGTACTGCCACCAGCGCCGAGCGCCGCAGCCCCGTTGCCGCACCGTCGGCCGCAGCGGCAAGGACGCTCATGACGCCACCGTCCGGTGGATCTGTCCGTCGGGCTCGTGGTTGTCACGGGACGCTGGGGTGGGTGCCGCGACGGGCCACCGCCGATGGGGAGGTACCCCGTCGGCCTCCGCCAGCAGGCGGCGTCCGGCCTGCTCCGGCCGTACGTTCGGGCTGTCACCCGGGTGGGCCTGCGGACGTCGGCCGGCGGCGGCGATCACCCGCTCGTCGACGTGGATGCCGAGCCCCGGCGAGTCACCGAGGACGAAGGCACCGTCCTCGACGTGCAGGTCGACGGTGAGGCCGACCGGTGGACGCAGATCCTGCAGCTCGCTTGTCAGGTGGTTCGGCACCGAGGTCGCCGCGTGCAGCAGCCCGACCGGGCTGTTGCCGATCGGGCTGATCGGCAGGTCGTGCGCGTGGGCCAGGGCCGAGGCCCGCAGGAAGTGCGTGACACCCCAGACGGCGGCCGTCTGGACGATGTCGACCGCGCCGGCGGCGATCAACGGGCGGTACTGTTCGAGCCCGGTGAGGTTCTCGCCGGTGGCGACCGAGGCGCGGATGCCCCGGCCGACCGTGGCAAGACCTTCGGCGTCCCAGCGTCGGACGGGTTCCTCGATCCAGATCAGGTCCAGCACGCGTTCGATCTCGCTGACGTGTCGGACCGCCTGTTTGCGGGTCCACGCCTCGTTGACGTCGAGCATGAGACCCGGCCTGCCGCCCTGACCGGCCTCGGTCAGCACGTCCCTGATCAGGCACAGCCGGCGCCGGTCACGCTCGATGTCCAGGCCGCCCTTGAGTTTGGCGGCCCGTAGGCCGTACTGGGCGTACTCCTGGTATGCCATGACCAGTTCGTCGTCGGTGAGGCCGATGTCGAGACCGGACGCGTAGGCCGGGACCCGCCGGTCACGGCCGCCGAGCAGCCGCCACAGCGGCTCACCGGCGGCCTGCGCCTTGATGTCCCACAGGGCGGTGTCGAGCGCGCCGATGGTGCCGAAGACCGGGCCCGCGTGCCCGGCCTTGAAGGTGTGCCGCAGCATCCGGTCGTAGAGCGTGGTGACGGCGCGGGGATCCTCGCCGTCGATCGCCGCGAAGATCCGTTCGATCTCCACGGACGGGCCGATGCCCACTCCGCGGATGCCCTCGTCGGTGTCGACGACGACGATCGGCACCGGGACCACCCCGTCGGCGAAGACGCCGTTGGCGTCGCCGACGGGGCGCCCCCATTCCTGCACAGTGGTGAGCGTCCGATATCCGGTGATCCGCATGTCAACCCTTCGTGGAGCCGGCGGCGACGCCGTCGGCGATCTGGCGCTGGAGGAAGAGGTAGACCACCAGTACGGGGATGGCGGCGATCAGCACACCGGACGCGAAGGTGGGGATGTCGTCGGAGTACTGCCCCCGCAGCGAGGTCACCCCCACCATCAGCGTGCGGTGTTCGGCCGACGGCATCATCACCAACGACATGAGTACGTCGTTCCAGCAGAACAGCGCGTTGAGGATGCCGACGGACAGCAGCGCCGGTGTGCCCAGGGGCAGCATGATCCGGCGGTACGCGCCGTAGATGCTGTTGCCGTCGATCCGGGCCGCGTCGATGATCTCCGGTGGCACGCCCCGGTAGTAGCTCGTCATCAGAAAGACGGTGAAGGGCAGGAACTGCGCCACGTAGACGAGGATCAGCCCCGGGTACGTGTCGATGAGCGCCGTGTCGGCCATGATCCGGGCCAGCGGCACCATGATCACCTGGAACGGCACGAACAGGCCTGCGAGGCAGCCCAGGAACAGCGCCGACGAGCCGCGGAAGCGCAGTTGGCTCAGGGCGAAACCGGCCATCGAGCCGAGCAGCAGCAGCAGGATCACCGACGAGGTCACCACGACCAGCGAGTTGACGAAGTAGCGGCCCATCCCGACGCTGGTCCACGCCGTACTGATGTTCTCCCAGCGCAGGGCATCGGTGAGGGCGAACCGGTCGAGGATGTAGTCGCGTCGGGTCTTCATCGCCACGTTGGCGGTGAACAGCAGGGGGTAGATCGTCGCCAGGGCCAGCAACGACATCGGAAGGGCGATCAGCCATCGCCCGCGTCGCAGGTGGGACATCAGCTCTCCTTCCCCGCCCGCCTGAGCAGTTGGATCTGCAACAGCCCGACGACGAGCATGATCACGAAGAGCACGGTCGAGGCCGCCGAGGCGAGGGCGGGGCGGTTCATCTGGCCCTGCTGGATCCAGATGTAGTACTCCGGCAGATACGTCGAGCCCTCGGGGCCGCCGCTGGTCATCACGTAGAGCAGGCCGAACATCGAGGTCAGCATCCCGATCATCGTGGTCACGAAGACGAACTGGATGGTCCGGGACAGACCTGGGATGATCACGTGCCGGATCACCTGTGGCAGCGACGCTCCGTCCACCCGGGCCGCGTCCAGCAGGGCGCTGTCCAGCGTCGCGAAGCCGGCCAGGAAGACCACCAGGGACATGCCGAACGTGGCCCAGACGTGCACCCCGACCACCACGAACATGGCGATGTCCGGGTTGCCCAGCCAGTCGGTCGGCGGGACGCCTACCGCGCCGAGGACGGCGTTCACCGGGCCGTCGAAGGCGAGCAGTAGGTTGAAGATCGCGCCCACGATGACCGGGGAGAGCACCGCGGGGAAGAAGTAGACGCTGCGGTAGACGCGGTGACCGGGCACCCGCAGGTAGATGAAGGTGGCCAGCAGCCCGGGGATCGCCACCGCCACCGGCAGCAGCAGCACCAGCCACCCGACGTTGCCCAACGCGGTACGGAACAGCGGGTCCGTCAACAGCTCGCGGTAGTTGTCGATGCCCACCGCCGTTCCGTTGCGTGTCCCGTCGCCGGTGAAGGAGAAGTTGACGCCGAGCAGCAGCGGGTAGAGCCGCAGCAGCACGATGATCAGTACTGCCGGTGCGACCAGGATGTAGGGGGCGAGGCGCTCGGCCCGCAGGCCGCCGCCGCTGCCGGCGCGGCGCGCAGGGCGGCGGCGGGCGGCGGGGTCGACCGCCGGACCGTCGGTCCGACCGGCCAGAGCCGGTCGGACCGACGGCTGCGTGTTTCCGATCGGCACGCGCTCAGCCCGCCTGGTCGGAAGCGGCCAACTGCTTCACCACCTCGTCGACGGTGATCGAGCCGCTGAGCAGCTGCTGGGAGAGCCGCCCCATCAGGTCGATCGTCTTGGAGGAGAGCGCCACGTGCAGGGCCGGCTTGCCGCCCTTGAGCTCGGAGACGATGCCGGCGACGGCCGCGCCGCCCTGGGAGACGTCGATGGTGGTGTCGGCCGCGACCGCGCCGGCGTCGGCGTAGAACGCCTTGAGCGCGTCGGTCGAGGTCAGGGAGCGCACCAGGTCGGCGGCGATCTTGGGGTCCTTCGTCCACTTCGCGACCGCGTACCCGATGCCGCCGTCGTAGGCCAGGCTGGGCGTGGTGCCCTCGGTGACCACCGGCGCGCTCATCACGCCGAGGTTCTCGGGGGTGAGGAACTCGTTGAAGTCCTTCCAGTGCCCCACGTCGGACATCAGTCCGATGATGTGGGCGGCCTTGCCGGACTGGAAGATGGCGAAGGAGTCGTTGAACATGGCGGTCGAGTTGGCACCGTCGTTGTTGAGGCCCGCCTCGCCGGCCTCCTTCCAGAGCGCGAACACCCGCTTGACGTTCGGCGAGTTCCAGTCACGCTTGCCGGCGATCCAGTCGTCGTACTCCTGGGCGGTGAGGATGCCCGAGCCCAGGGCGGAGAGCCAGAACTGGATGCCCACGCCTTCCTTGTTGCCCAGGGCGAAGCACTTGGCGCCGGCCCGGGCGATGGCGGTGCAGTCGGCGAGGAACTTGCTCCAGGTGGTGGCCGGCGTCGCCGGGTCGAGCCCGGCCTTGGCGTAGAGCGCCTTGTTGTAGTAGATGGGGTGGCCCTGCAACGTCACCGGGCCGGCATAGGTCTTGCCGTCGGAGGTGAAGGCGTCCCAGCCGGCCAGCCGCTGCTTGTCCTCGGCCACGTACTCGTCCAGCGGCACCAGGGCGTCCACCCGGTCGCGGATCTGGCCACCGCCGTTGAAGAGCATGACGTCCGGGCCCTTGCCGGCCTGGATCGCGGCACCGAGCAGGGTGTAGTACTGGTCGAAGGGCTGCGCGACGAACTCGACCGTCACGTCGGGGTGCTTCTTGGCAAAGTCGGCCTTTGCCTTGTCGAGGTACTGTGCGGCGGAAGCCTCGCCCGACTTCCAGTCCCACACCACCAGTTTGTCTGCGGAGCCGCCGGAGGAGTTGCCCGATCCGGTGGCACTTCCGCAGCCCGCCATCGTCACCAGTCCGACAACAAGGGCGGCTGACCATAACGCGCGCTGTTTCATCGTTGTTCACCTCTGAACGGGGTTGGCTGACGGCCCGGCCGCCACGCCGACAATCGATCGATGGAACGTAACTCGTATGACGTCTGATGGTCAACAGGCGGGACGTACACTGATCTCTTGGACGTCGTGCCACGGCAAAGCAAATCGGAGGGGACATGACGCCACCGGAGACGACCCTCGAAGGCCTCGTGACCCCGGCCTGGGTCCGGCGACCCACAAACCTCGCCAGGGCGGTCACCGCCGAGCTGGTGCAGCGAATCGTCCGTGGGGTGCACCCCTCCGGCACGGCCCTGCCACCGGAACCGGTCCTCTGCGAGACCTTCTCGGTGAGCCGCACCGTGGTGCGGGAAGCGGTGAAGGTGCTCCAGGAGAAGGGCCTGGTGCAGGTCCGCCAGGGTGCCGGCACGATGGTCACCCCGCAGTCGATGTGGGACATGCTCGACGAACTGGTCCTGGCGGCCACCATCGCCGAGGACGACAGCCTCGCCATCCTCGACGACCTCGTGGTCACCCGGCGGCTGCTGGAATCGGACATGGCCCACGTCGCCGCCCGGCAGGCCGACCAGGAGACCCTCGACCGGCTCCGCGCCCTGGTGGACCGGATGGACGAGCTCGTCGACGACCAGGTCGCCTACCACGACCACGACCGGGCCTTCCACGACGTGATCATGCAGGCCTCGGGCAACCGCATCGCCCGTGGCGTCGTACGGTCGCTGGAGAGCCAGGTCGTCAACACCGCGCGCTACATGGGCCGGACCCAGCGTTCGCTGTGCGTGGCGTCCAACCGCGGGCATCGCCGCATCTACGAACGGATCGCCGCCCGGGACCCCGAGGGTGCCGCCGAGGCGATGTTCACCCACATCACCGAGGCGTGGCTGGTCCGCCGCAAGGGCTCCGGCAAGGTGCCCCGGCTCCAGCGCTGATCGACGACCGGGCCGCCGCCACCCGTCGTGCAACGGGTGGCGGCGGCCGGCCGGCGCAGGTCAGGAGAACTGGGCGAAGAACCGCCAGATCTCACCCTTGGTCCAGGTGGTGACGCCGCTCTCGGCGTAGGTGCCGTCCACCGGGCCGGGCATGTGCCCGTTGTCGAAGGCGGCCCACTGCACCGGGTAACCCGCCCGGCAACCGGAGTACGCGGTGGTGATGTGGGTCCGGCTGCCGGCCCCGGGCTCCGGCGGGTTCTGCGCGGTGCATCCGTTGTTGCGGACGAAGGTGTCGCGCAGCGACCGCCCCTGGCCGATGCTCAGCACGTTGTCCGAGATGCCGTGCAGACCGAAGTACGCGATCGGCTGCGAACCCCCGGAACAGCCGCTGATCTGCGCACCGGCGATCACCGCAACGGCCCGGAACACGTCGGCCCGGGCACAGGCGAGGGCGTAGCTCATGCCGCCACCCCAGCTGAAGCCGAGCGCGAAGCGCTGGCGCGGGTTGACGCAGAGGGCACTCTCGATGTGCCTGATCATGTCGTCGACGAAGACGACGTCCTCACCGCCGGCGTTGCCCCAGCCGTTGCCGAGCCCCTGCGGGGCGACCAGGATGGCCGAGTTGTTCGACTGTTCCTGCTGGCCGTAGTAGGACCAGGCGGCGCCGCTGGTCCCGCCCGAGGAGACGTCCTGCATGGTGCCGCCACGCCAGTGGAAGCCGAAGATCAACCGGTAGGGGTTGTTCTGGTTGTAGTTGGCGGGCACCCGCAGGATGAACGACCGGCTCTTGCCGCCGCTGGAGATCGTGTGCGTGCCGCTGTTCAGGGTGGGCGCCTTGCCGCAGCCCGTACCGCCCGTCGGTGGTGGCGGTGTGCTGCCCCCGCCGTCGACGCGGACGAGTTGCCACTGCTGGTTGGCGCCGTTCCAGTCGGCGTACTGCACGATGTTGCCGCCGTCGGCGGTGGACGCGCCCTGCACCTCCACGACCTTGTTGCTGTGCCGGCTGATCAGCCGGACGTGACCGCCGTCGGAGTCGGCCAACCGGAACTGCTGGTTGGTCCCGTTGTGGTCCGACCACTGCACGATCGCGGCGCCGTCTGAGGTCGAGAAGTTGTAGACGTCGAGGACCTTGCCGGAATGCCGGGACTTGATCCGGTAGTAGCCGCCGCCGGAGTCAACGAACTGCCACTGCTGGTTCGCGCCGTTGTTGCGGGTCCACTGGCTGATCCGCGCGCCGTCACCGGTCGCCGAGGCGTACAGATCCAGCGCCTTGCCGCTGTTGCGGTTCACCAGGACGTACCAGGCGTTGGTGTCAGGCGTCGCCGCGGCGGCCGGGGCGGCCTGCACGGCGACGAGTGTGCCGGCGGTCAGGACGGCGGCAGCGACCGCCGCCAGTCCCGACCGCCATCTGCGGCGTGGTGGGGAGGCGGGACGAGCCTCACCGATGACGTTCATGGCCGACTCCTTCGATCGGGGACTCACCCGGGGCGTGCGCCCGAGCGGGCCCGGCCGCGCCGGCATGGTGGTGGCGCCGGCCGGGCAACCCAGCCATCGAAAGTTAACTATGAAAACGTCATACGTCAAACGACAGAGGTCTATCCGGCCGAGTGCGCGTGCCGGGCCGCCCGCTCGGCCAGCCACAACCAGCGTCGCTGCACCTCGCCGCTGGTGGCGGCGACCATCGCCAGGGCGTCGCCGCGCACCTTGCCCAGCGCGTCGGCGTCGGCCGCCGGGTCGTCGAGCAGGGCCGCGCCGTCGCGGAACGCCTCCGCCTCGGCCGAACCGCCGAACCGGGGGGCCACCTCGTCGCGCCAGAAGTCGGCCCAGGCCAGCTCCGGGTTCCAGGAGAACCGGGCGTACGCCAGGTAGCTGACCTCGTTGGTCGGGTGGTACGCGGACGCCTCGGCGAAGATGGTCAGCCCGCGCATGCCGGCGGCGGCGGTCCGGGTCGCCATGTCGGTGTACATCTCCGGCACCCAGGAGTGGCGCTGCCGGTTCCACTGCGACCCGGCGTGGGTGCGCAGCACGTTGGTGGTGTGCGGCAGCGCCGCCACGTGCTCGGCGGTCAGCCGCTCCCGGTTGTCGTACCAGAAGCCCCGGTTGATGCAGTACTGGTAGGCCACGTCGTCGGGCAGGTCGGCCAGCGGACGCTGCGCGTCCAGGTCGAAGATGTTGTCCCAGTACACCTCGACCAGGTGCCGCAGCGGCACCCCGGCCGGGCCGGTACGCCGGGCGGTGTCCAGCAGCGTCGGATACACCGACCGCATCGCCTCGTACGACCAGGAGGTGCGCTCGCCACCGGTGTGCGCGGTGCAGCGCGCGCAGGCGCAGCTGCCGTAGTCGCCGGTCTCGAAGTTGATCCCGCCGACCGGCAGGGTGTCCAGCAGCCAGTCGATGGCGTCGCGGTTCCAGGCCAGGTTCTCCGGCTGCGACGGGCAGGCGGCCATCATGTACTCGCTGGCCGGGAAGTGCAGGTCGCCGAACTCGTCGATGTCGAAGCCGACCTTCTTCGGCAGCTCCGCCGCCAGGTCTGGGCGCTGGCGCAGCCAGGTGGCGAGGTTGTACCGGTGCCGGCCGTCGAAGTAGACGCCGCCGTAGGCGTTGATGCCCACCCCGGCGATGATCCGCACACCCCGGGCGTTGGCGTACTCGCACAGGTCGCGGGCCGCGTCGACGCCGCCGTGGGCGTCGCGCAGCAGCCCGTACACCACGATCCCGCCGATGCGTTCGGCGCTGCAGAAGTCCACCAGCCGCCGGTAGTCGGCACCGAAGGCGTCGGCGCCCTTGGCGTACGGGTTCAGCGCGCCGATCTCCTGCAGGCCCAGTTGACGCAGGTCCCAGTTGGTGGAGTGGTCCCAGGTCCAGAGGGTGCGCAGCGGCAGCCCGGGGGCGCTGTCGTAGGTCCCGACGGGCAGCCCGTCCGGGGTGGCCCGGCCCAGCAGGTCCCGCACGCCGTAGATCAGCCCGGCGAACGGGTCACCGACGATCCGGATCTCCCCGGTGGCCGGCACCTCGACCCGGAAGCCGCCCTCCGGCAGGGCCGGGTCGGGCGTGAGCCGTACCGGCTCCGTGCCCTGCCCCAGCGCCTCGGCCAGCAGCGTGGCCGCGAACGGCGCGTGTTCGGCGCCGAGCACCCGGACGCCGGAGAACGGACGGTACGACATCATGACCTCCCGAGGGACTCAAGGGGTGGCGGCGAGGTAGTCGACGACGTCGATGGCCGTCCACACCCCGTTGCGCCAGTAGGGATCGTGTTCGACGAGGGCGCGGGCCGCCGCCGCGTCGGCCGCCCGCAGCACGAGCACGGAGGCGCGCAGGTTGGCGTGGGCTCCGGCGATCAGGGCGGTGCCGTCGGCCAGCAGGTGCCGCACGTACGCCAGGTGGGCGGCCCGGTGCGGCTCGCGGCGCACGGCGGCGTCGGCGGCGAACCTGGCGGTGACCAGCCAGGTCTGTTCGAATCTCACGCGTCCGCCCCGATCGCGCCGACGAGACGTTGCAGGGCCACCCGGTAGACGGTCTGCGGCCGGCCCGCGCCGGTGCTGACGTGCACCCCGACCTCCTCGGCGAACCCGGCGGCGCGCAGCGCCTTGAGCAGCCGGCGCGCCGATCGGGCCTCCACCCCGTACGCGTCGGCCAGTCCTCGCGCGGTCACCTGGTTCGGGTCCATCTGGTGCAGCGCCTCCAGCAGCCGCCGGGTGGACAGCGGCCCGAGACGCAGTTGCTCGGAGACGCGCAGCACGCCGGGGGCGGTCTCGCGCAGCCGCTGCTTGACCGCGCTGCCCCGGGTGGAGTAGATCTCGCCGTCCGGGAAGACCACGTGCGTGTCGCCGCCGCCCCGGCCCAGGGCGAGGGCCTGGCGGGCGTTGGCCTCGGCGGCGGCGATGGTGGTGCCGGCGCCGAAGCCGACGGTGTGTTCCCCGTCCACCCCGCGCAGGGTGAGCAGAGAGGCGTGTCCGGCCCGGTGCCGGGCGATGGCGCTCTCCACGGTGCCCCGGGTGGTGGTGATGACCAGGGTGCGGTCGTCGATGGTGTTGAGTCGCCCGCGCATCCGCTCGGCGTGCTCCAGCAACGCCTCACGCAGCCGCAGGCGCTGTCGTTCCGCCTGGTACGGGTCCTGCGGTCGGCTGGCCGACTCGGCCACCTCGATCATCATCACCGCGATCTGGGTGGCCCGGGACTGGCGTACCTCGGCGGCGAGCCAGGCCCGGCGCAACGCGTCGCGGACCGAGGCGCGGGTGTGCTCGACGCGCCACACCGGCACCCCGCGTTCGCGCAGCTCCCGGTGCACCGCGCCGAGGCAGGTCAGGCACGCCTCGACCGCTCCGGACTCGTACCGCTCGCGGTGGTAGGCGGTGACCTCGGCCAACGACGACAGCAACAGGCCGGACGAGTCGGCGATGGGCAGGATCTCGGTGGGCGGGACCAGGTCGATGTCGTGGTACGTCTCCCGGACGGTGTCCGCCTCGATGGTGTCCACACTGACCCGGGGCAGCTGGCCGGCACCGGCGAGCAGCATCCGGGACAGGGTGCGGTACAGGTCGATCCCGGCGTGCCGGATGTAGTCGATCTCGGCGCGCAGCCCACCGGCCGCGGCGGCGAAGCTGTACGGGATGCGCCCGGTGAACAGCAGCACCTGGCACACGTCGTCCAGCTCGCGAGCCAGCTCGGGGGCCTGCTCCGGGTCGGTGTACGTGCGGACGCTCACCTCCTCCGCGCGGCCTTCCCCGGCTGCCACCTCCTGCACGAGCCGGATCGAGTCCTCCGGGCCGATGATCCCGATCACGCTGCCGCCTCCACGTCGTCGCCCTGTCTGCCGGTCGGGCTGCTCAGCCGGTGTAGACGGTGCCGGCGATGCCGGCGCTGGCCGGCGAGGCCAGCAGCACCAGCACCGACGCCACGTCCTCGGGGCGGCCCAGGGCCGCCTCGATCCGGGCGACCTGGGCACCGTTGACGCCGTTGGCCCGCGCCTCGTCCAGCGACCGCCGCATCAGCGGGGTGTCGATGTCGCCGGGGCACAGGGTGTGCACCCGAATCCCCTGTGGACCGAGGTGCCGGGCCAGCGTCAGGGCCAGGCCGTGCAGTCCTCCCTTACTCGCGCCGTAGGGTACCGATCCGGATCCGGTCAGCACGCCGGCCTTGGAGCCGACCAGCACCAGCACCCCGTCACCGCCGCCGAGGTGCCGTACGGCGTGCTTGGCGACGAGGAACGGCCCGGTGAGGTTGACCGCGATGACCTGCTGCCACAGCTCCAGTGGCAGGTCGGCAAGCTCGGTGCCCTGACCTCGCATGACGCCCGCGACGTGCAGCACCGCGTCGATTCCGCCCAGCTCGGCGGCGACCGCGTCGAGTGCCGCGGACACCTGCGCCTCGGCGGTCACGTCGACCGGATGGGCGCAGGCGGTCGCCCCGGCGGCTCGGGCCTGCTCGGCGGCGTCGGCCGCACCGGCGGCGTCGGCGTCGAGCACGGCGACGGCCGCGCCGGCCGCGGCAGCGGCCCGCACGGTGGCCAGCCCGATGCCGGAGGCACCGCCGACGACGACCACCCGACGGCCGGTGAGCAGGCCGGCCGCCGGGGCGACGCCGGTCACCGGTTGACCGTCCGCCGGACCGCCTCGACCACGTGCGCCGCCTCGGGTACGACGGCCTTCTGCAGCGCCGGTGCGGCGGGCATCGGCACGTCCGGCGCGGCCACCCGGGCGACCGGGGCACGCAGGTCGGTGAAGCACTCCGACGCGGCCCGTGCGGCGATCTCCGCACCGAACCCACCGGTCAGGTTCGCCTCGTGGGCGACGACAAGCCGGCCGGTGCGGGAGATCGAGGCGCCGACGGTCTCGAAGTCCAGCGGGTTGAGCCAGCGCAGATCGATCACCTCGGCCTCGATGCCCTCGGCGGCGAGTTCGTCTGCGGCAGCCAGTGCTGCCGGGACCATCCGGGACCAGGCCACCACTGTGGCGTCCCGGCCGTCGCGGACCACCCGGGCCCCGCCGACGGGCTCGACCGGCGCGTCGGTGCGGACCGGACCGCGGGTCGGGTAGAGCATCCGGGCCTCCGCGACCACCACCGGGTCGTCGCTGACCACGGCGGTCCGCAACATCTGGTACGCGTCGTCCGGGGTGGACGGCAGCGCCACCCGCAGACCCGGGGTGTGCGCGAGGTACGCCTCGATCGACTGGGAGTGCTGGGCGCACGCGCCCGGCGAGTACCCCTGCTGCATCCGGATCACCAGCGGCGCCTTCCACCGGCCGGCGCTGGAGTAGCGGATGTTGGCGATCTGGTTGACGATCTGGTCCATCGCCACGAAGGTGAAGTCGGCGTACATGATCTCGGCGATCGGCCGCAGGCCGGTCATGGCCGCGCCGAGCGCCATGCCGAGGAATCCGGTCTCCGAGATCGGGGTGTCGAAGATCCGCTCGGAGCCGAACCGCTTGTGCAGGCCCTTGGTGGCGCCGAACGGGCCACCGGGCAGGGCGACGTCCTCACCGAAGTAGACGGTGTCGGACCGGCTGTCCAGTGCCCAGGTGAGCGCGGCGTTGACGGCCTGGATGTACCGCAACGACTCAGACATAGACGTACTCCTTGACGGTCGCCGGGTCCGGGTACGGCACGGCGCGGGCGGCGGCGATGGCGGCCTCGACCTCGGCGGCCACCTCGGCGTCGATGACGTCGAGGCGGGCGGCCAGGTCGGCGTCGGCGGCGGCACGGATGCGGGCCAGCGGCTCGCGTTCCCGGGCGGCTGCCACCTCACCGGCCGGCCGGTAGTGCTGCGCGTCGCCGCTGTAGTGACCGACGAGGCGTTCGGTCATCGCCTCCACGATGGACGGACCGGAGCCCTCCCGGGCGCGGGTGACCGCCTCGCCGACCGCCTCGGCGACCGCGTCGGGGTCGTTGCCGTCGACGACCCGGCCGGGGATCCCGTACCCGGCGGCCCGCTCGGCGAGTTGACGGACGCGGACCATGTCCTCGATGCGGGACATCTCCGAGTAGACGTTGTTCTCCACCACCAGGACCAGCGGCAGATCGAGCACGGCGGCCATGTTGAGCGCCTCGTGCACGTTGCCCTGGTTCATCGCGCCGTCACCGATGCTGACCACCGAGACCGCACCGCTGCCGGTGCGCTGCGCGGTGAGCGCGGCGCCGGTGGCGATCGGCACCCCGGCGCCGACGATCGAGTTCTCCCCCACGAACCAGCGGCCCGGGTCGGACAGGTACGGCGAGGCGGCCCGGCCGCCGTTGACGGCCGAGTCGCGGCCCATCATCTCGGCGAACAGTCCGGCCATGTCCACGCCGCGGGCCAGCGCCCAGCCGTGCCCCCGGTAGGTCGCCGTCACGTAGTCACCGTCGCGCAGTGTGCGCGCGGCACCGACCGGGATGGCTTCCTGCCCGTTGCACAGGTGGATCGAGCCCGGGATCTCGCCGGCGTCCTTGAGGGCGGTAAGCCGCTCCTCGAACCGGCGGATCCGGGCCATCGCCCGGTAGTCGTCCGGCAGACCCATCACACCCCCTGAAGATTTAGAGCCCTATTCCGGCTCGTTCGGATTGGAGCCTAGACCAGGGGCGTCATGCTATGGAAGAGTGCAGGAGCAAGTTTGTGGCCGTTATAGGTCTCTAATTTGGGGGCAGCATGGAGATCACTGCCGTCGAGTCGGTGGTGCGGGGCGACGCGCACTTTGTCGCGATACACACGTCGACCGGGCTGGTCGGCGTCGGACAGTCCGCCTGCTGGGGCTATCCGGGTGCCGTGCACGCGGTCGTGGAGACGTTCCGCCCGTACCTGCTCGGCGCCGACCCGAACCGGATCGAGCACCACTGGCACCACCTCTACCGGATGGGTCCGTTCCGGGGATCGGTGCTCACCGCCGCCGTCTCCGCGATCGACCTGGCCCTGTGGGACCTGCTCGGCAAGCGCCTGGAGGTGCCGGTCTGGCAGTTGCTCGGCGGCCGGGTGCGCGACCGAATCCGGCTGCACCTGCTGCTGCCCGGCACCGGCGCACAGGCCCTCGCCGAGCAGGCTGCCGCGGCGGCCGCCGACGGGTTCACCGCGGTGAAGTTCGACCCGCTGCCGGCCAACTACGGTGACCTGTCGCTGGCCCGGCTGGTCGCCGAGACCGAGGCGACCACCGCCGCCGTCCGGGACACCGTCGGCCCCGACGTCGACCTGCTCATCGAACTGCACCGCAAGCTCACCCCGTTGCAGGCCGAGGCCGTGGTGCCGGCGGTCGGCCGGTTGCATCCGCTGCTGGTCGAGGACCCGATCCAGATCGACAGCGTGAGCAGCCAGGCCGAGGTGACCCGCCGGGCGCTCGGGGTGCCGATGGCCAACGGGGAACGGCTGCACACCATCTGGGAGTTCAAGGAACTGCTGGCCCAGGGCGGCGCCCAGTACGTCCGTCCCGACCTCGGTCTGGCCGGCGGAATCAGCCACGCCCGCAAGATCGCCGCACTGGCCGAGTCGTACCACGCGGCCGTGGTCAGCCACAACTGCCTCGGGCCGCTGCTCACCATGGCCTCGGTGCAGCTGGACACCGCGATCCCCAACTTCGTGACCCAGGAGTACTCCCCTCTCGACGACACCCTCGCCGACGGCCCGGCCCGCGCCTGCGTACGCCGCCAGGGCGGTTTCCTGCCGGTGCCCGAGGCGCCCGGCCTGGGCGTCACCCTGGACCTCGCCGACGAGACCCCGCTGGACCTCACCGGCCGCCCGCTGACCCGCATCCCCTACCGCGCCGACGGCTCCGTCGCGTACGCGGTGTAAGGAAGGGCACCTTATTAACGCCTGCGGTAGAGCACGGGCCCCTTGTTAACACCGTGCGCCGGATCGCCCGAGGACGGGCGATCCGGCGCACCGGCGTTTGAGGGCTCAGCCGGCCAGCGGACGGCCGGGATGGTGGAACACCGGGTACGCCCACAGTGGCTCACCGTCGGCGTCGGCGATCTCGGCGAACAGGTGCGCCAGCGAGGCGCTCCAGCGCGCCTGCACCGACGACGCGCCGGTGACCCGACGGGCGTGGTCGAAGCCCCACCGGGTACGCAGCACGCAGATCAGCAGCAGACCGTGCCGGTAGATGTGGTAGTCGTACATCCCCGCCTCGTCGAGCAGGGCGGCCATCTCCGGCCACAACTCGGCGTGCCGGCGCTCGTACTCGGCCTCCGCCCCCGGGCGCAGGCGGTACAGGTGACACACCTGCGTGCCTGGCCCGCAGGCCGGTCCCGTTCCCGATCCGGTGCCGGGATCGGGGACGGGACCGGCGTGACCCGTGTCCGAACGATGAGGAGTATCCGGGTCGGGGCGGTGCACCGGGTCGCTCACTTGCCGGAGCCGGCGAGCGCGCCGGAGATGAGTTGCCGCTGGAACACCAGGTAGATGATCAGCACCGGCAGCAGGGCCACGATCAGGCCGGCGCTGACCAGCGGCACCGACACGTCGTACTGGCCGCTGAGCAGGGAGACGCCGACCATCAGGGTCTTGGAGTCCGAGCCGCCCATGATGACCAGCGGCAGCAGCAGGTCGTTCCACATCCAGACGAAGTTGAAGATGGCCAGGGCGGCCAGCGCCGGGGTGGCGATCGGGGCGAGCAACCGGAACAGGATGGTGAAGTGTCCGGCGCCGTCGACCCGGGCCGCCTCGATCAACTCGTCGGGCACCTGCTGGAAGTAGCCGGCGAGCTGGTAGGTGCCCAACGGCAGACCGAAGGCCGCGTACGCCAGGATCAGGCCCTGGTACTCCCCGGACATGCCCAGGTCCAGCACCGTCTGGTAGAGCGGGTAGATGATCGCCTGGCTGGGGATGGTCAGAGTGACGATGATGAACAGGAAGACCAGCTTGCCGCCACGGAAACGCAGCTTGGTCACGGTGTACGCGACGAGCATCGCGGCCAGCACCGACAGCACCAGCCCACCGACCGTGGTGATGATCGAGTTGAGCAGCAGTCGGGGCATGTTCATCCGCTTGAACGCCTCGACGTAGTTGTCGAAGGTGATCCCGGACGGCAGTCCGAGCGGATCGCGGGCGAACCCGGTCTGCGTCTTGAGCGAGCTGACCACGGTGAACAGCAGCGGGTAGAGAGCCGCCACCGCGACCACCACCAACGCGAAGACCAACAGGTAGCGCCCGATCTGGGCGGAGTATCGCCGGTTCATCGCGGCTTCCGGGTCCCCTCTTTGAACATGTGCCGCACGCTGAAGACCGAGATCAGGGCGACGAAGACGAACAGGGCGATGCCGATGGCCGAGCCGTAACCCCGGTCGAGGAACTGGAAGGTGGTGAGGAAGACCAGGTACTCGGGAAGCATGGTGGCGTCACCGGGGCCGCCCTGGGTCAGCGCGTAGATCAGCGGGAAGAGCCAGATCAGCACGCCGGAGGCGCAGAGCACGCTCCAGTACGCCACGGTCGGGCGCAGCATCGGCACGACCACGGAGAACAGCCGCCGCCAGAAGCCGGCGCCGTCGAGGTACGCGGCCTCCAGCACCTCGTCGGGAATGGTGGCCAGCCCGGCCAGGTAGGTCATCACACCCAGGCCGAAGAAGCTCCACAGCGCCACCGCGACAAGTGAGAACAGCGCGCTGTTGCGGCCGTTGAGCCATTCGAGGGCCAGCGGTTCCAACCCGACCGTACGCAGCAGGGCGTTTATCGGTCCGTCCGGCGCGAGGATCTGCCGGAACATGATGCCGACGACGATCGGCGCGATGGTGTACGGGATGAAGTAGACGGCCCGGAAGAACTTCCAGCCCGGTGCCCGCTGGTGGATCAGCACCGCCAGCACCAGCGGTACCACGATCCAGACCGGGAGGGTGGCCACCACCAGCAACGCGTTGCGGAAGCTGGCCAGCACCATCGGGTCGTCGAACATGCGGGTGTAGTTGTCGAACCCGGCGAAGGAACTGTCACCGAACCCGCTGGAGGATTCGAAGCTGGTGGTGACGCCCCGCACCAGCGGCACCAGCTTGAAGGTGAACGCCAGGGCCAGTGCCGGCAGGACCAGCAGGGCGCCGAACCACCACTCCCGGGCGTGCCGGAAACGCCGGGTACGGCGTACCGGCGCAGGTGGCGTCGTCGCGGCGGCCGGCTCGGCGGCCGGCGCGGTGGAGATGCTCATCGGGTTGTCCTCCCCCGGGAAGCTGGCGGGTGGGGCGGCGCTGGGCCACCCCACCCGATGCGACTAGTTGCCCTGCTTCTTCGTCGGGCTGCGCTCCAGCGCCTGCTGCATCTGGTCGGCCCACTTGTCGACGGTGAGCTGGCCGAGGGTGACCTGCTGCCAGCCGCGGGCCAGCGCGTCGGCCTCCGGGCCCGACAGCATCACACCGGCGTGCAGGGTCGGCTCGGCGATCAGCTCCTGGATCTTCTTGAAGGCCGGCGACTCCGGCAGCAGCGCCGGGTCCACGTTCTTGTTCAGCGGCTGGCCCTTGGCGTACTTCACCCAGAGCTCGCCGTTCTCCTTGCCGGCCAGCCAGGTGATGAACTTCAGGCCGGCTTCCTTCTTCTCGCTCCACTTGGTCACGCCGTAGACGGCGCCCTCGATGCCGGAGAACTTGCCGGCCAGCGGCGCGGACGGGTTGATGGCCGGCCAGCGGGTGACGCCGAGCTTGTCGTCGCCGAGGGCCTTGCCGAACGCCTCCCAGTTCACCGCGTCGGAGATGATGGTGCCGGCGAAGGCGGCGTCACCGCGCTGGAAGATGTCGGCGCCGTCGGGCAGCATGGTGATCGACGGGGCGTTCTTGTTGGCCCAGCCCTTGGTGGTGATCTCGGCCAGCTTCTCCAGGACCTGGACCAGCTTCGGGTCCTTCCAGGACAGCGTGCCGTTGAGCACGCCGCGGATGTCGTCCTCGGTCAGGTAGTTGCGGGCGATCTCCGGGAAGTCCCAGTACGCCGGGAAGGTGCCGGACAGGCCCAGGGCCAGGCAGGTCTTGCCGGCCTTCTTGACCGCGTCGCAGGCCGCCCCGAACTCGTCCCAGGTGGCCGGCGGGTTCTCCGGGTCGAGCCCGGCCGCGGTCAGCACGTCCTTGTTGTAGTAGAGGACGTTGCCCTGGTAGGAGAAGGGCACGCCGTAGCAGGGCTTGCTGGTGTCGAACTCCTCGCAGGCGCCGCTGTAGGTGACCAGATCCTTGTTGATCTCGGCCGCCTTGTCGCCCAGCGGTGTGTACGCCCCTCGCCTGTCGAACAGCTCCAGGCCGGCGTTGTTGGCCATCACGTCCGGGCCGGACTGCGAGGTGATGTACGGCCCCTGCACCTCGGGGTACTTGTCGAACGGGACCGACTGCAGGTCCAGCTTGATGTCCTGGTGGCTGGCCTCGAAGGTGCTCTTCACCTGCTGCCAGTACTCGGTGCCACCCGGCTCCCAGGTGAGCACCTTGAGGGTCACCGGGCCGTCGGCGGCGTCGTCACCGCCACCGCCACAGGCGGCGAGCAGCGCGGCGGTGGCCACACCGGCGGCGAGGACACCTGTCAATCTACGTCGAAACATCGGCGCAAACTCCTGTCAGGAAAGGGGTTCGGGGGAGATCCGACGAGGCGCGCCACCGGCGGCGGCACTGTCGGCCATGGCCGTGGCGACCTGCACCACGTGCAATCCGTCGGCGAGCGGGACGACCGCCACCGACTCGACGCCGGTCACCTGACCGACGAAGTGGCGCAGTTCGGCGGCGAGTGCACCGCCGCCGTCGACCGGCGACAGCAGCCAGTCCGGCGCCTCGGTCTGCTCGCCCTGGACGAGCAGCGTGGGGTGGCCGAGGTCGACGTGTGCGACCCCGTCGGTGCCGTACACCTCGACCAGGTCCGAGGTGTGGTTGGGCGTGTGTTCAGGCAGGAGGTAGCTGTTGCGGATCGACGACACGACGTCGTTGGCGTGCCGAAGCTCCGCCCACACCAGGACCGGCGTCGCCGATCCGGGTCGGGTCCGGGCCGCCGCGCGGACCTCGACCACCGGCGACTGGGCGTACCAGATGGCCAGGTCGATGTCGTGCACGGCGGTGAGTAGGGCGGGGTGTTCGTCGGGGAAGAGCCGGCTGAGGGTGCGCGGCCGGTCCCGGCGCGACGAGATGGCCAGCACCTGACCGAGTCGGCCGGCGCGGACCGCGTCGTAGAGCGCCCGGTGCGGTGCGCTGTGCCGCAGGATGTGTCCCGGCTGGCAGAGCACCCCGTGGGTGCGGGCCGCGGCGACGATGGCCTCGGCGTCGGCGACCGTCGCCGCGAGGGGCTTCTCCACCAGGACCGGCACGCCGGCGGCGAGCAGCGTGACCGCGACGTCGCGGTGCGCGGGGCCGGGCACGCAGACCGAGGCCGCCTGCGGCGTCCCGGCGGCGAGCAGTTCCTCGACCGTGCCGAAGGTACGGGCCACGTCGTGCTCGGCGGCGACCTGCTGCCGTACGCCCGGGTCCGGGTCGACAAGCGCGGTCACCGGCACCCCGAGGGACCGGTACGCGGCGACGTGCCGCAGCCCGAAGGCCCCCGCGCCGATCACGGCGACCTCGACCCGCTGGCTCATGCCGCCACCGCCGCGCTGTCGGTGTCGCTGTCGGTGTCGTCCGCGGCGGCGGCCGGGGTCGGCACGGACGCGGTGGCCGGGGCGACGAGTCGACCGTCCAGGACGGCCCGGGTGAGCCGCTCCAGGGCGTTCACGCCGTATTCGAGGCACCGCTCGTCGACGTCGAAGGAACCGGAGTGCAGGGACGCGCCGCCCCGCTCGCCGGTGACGCCGAGCTTGACGTACAGGCTGGGGCCGAGCGCGCCGAGCAGCGCGAAGTCGTCGGTGGTCAGCGGCGGCACCGCGAGGTCGACCACCTCCACCAGGCCGGGCAGTTCGGCGTGGGCCAGCGCGACGAGTTCGGCCGCGTTGCGTACCGGGGGCATCTCGTTGGCCCAGGTGAAGCGGATGCCGAGGTCGAGCGCGGCGGCCTGCTGGCGGGCGACCCGCTCGATGACCACCTTGAGCCGTTCGCGGGTGCCCTCGTCGAGGGTCCGCAGGGTGCCGGTGGCCTCGGCGTACGCGGCGACCTGGCTCTGGCTGGCGCCGCCGGAGATGGTGCCGATGTTGAAGGCCACCAGTTCGTCGGCGTTGCGGGACCGGGCGACCGCGGCGTGCAGCATGTTCACGATGCCGCTGAGGCCGAGGATGGCGTCGCGGCCCAGCGCCGGGGTGGCGGCGTGCGCGGCCCGGCCGAGCACCTCGATGCGGAAGGCGTCCTTGGCCGCCATCGCCGTGTGGCGGTCCACGCCCAGCGTGCCGACCCGCAGATCCGGCCAGCAGTGCAGGCCGAGTACGGCGTCGAAGCGGCGACCGCTCAGGGCCTCGTGCAGAAGCGCGGCGGCGGCACCGGAGGCCTCGCCGAAGGGGATCTCCTCGGCCGGTTGGAACAGTACGGCGACCGAGCCCCGAGCCGGTGGCGCGGCGGCGAGCCGGGCGGCCACCCCGTAGGCGACGGTCATGTGCACGTCGTGTCCGCAGGCGTGGCAGACCCCGGGGTTGGTGGAGGCGTACGGCTCGGTCTTGGCGTCCTGGACCGGATAGGCATCCATATCGGCCCGAAGGAGGACCGTCGGCCCCGGAAGCGCACCTTCGAGCTCCAGGAGCAGGCCGGTGCCGGCGATGCCGGTGTGCACCCGACCGAACGGCTGGAGCTTCCCGGCCAGCGTCTCGGCCGTCTGATGCTCGGCAAACCGCAGCTCCGGGTGGCGATGAAGCTGACGCCGCAGCCGTACCAGCTCATCGACCCCGTCGTGTACCAGCTCCACCCAGCCCACTCCTCGCTCGCGGCCTGCAATCCGGACCTAATTGAGACAAGAACCTAAAGCCGGGGGGCGGCCACGTCAATAACCAGGCCAGATTTGGGTTATCGTCCGTGACCATGGACCTCGCTGACGCCCACCTGCACCTGTTCGCCAACGGCTACCCGGGCCGCTACGGACGCTCCCCCGCCGGCGCCGAGGAGCTGGCCGCATATCAGGACATCCGCCGCGTGCACGGCATCGATCGGGCGCTGGTGGTGGGCTACGAGGGCGAGGCACACTTCGCCGGCAACAACGACTACCTGGCCTCGCTCGTCGGCAGCCATCCCTGGATCGCCCCGGTCGCCTACGTCCCACCAGATGGGCCGGCAGACGGCCAACTGGCCCGCTTGTGGGCAGCCGGATTCGTGGGCGTCTCCGCCTACCTCGCCGACACCGCGCAGGCCGACCGTTTCGCCGCCTGGCTGACCACGGCGGCCCCGCAGCTCACCGCCGCCCGGGCGCTGCTCAGCCTCAACGCCACCCCGGCCGCCACCGCCCGGCTCGGCACCGCCCTGGCCGGGTTGGACGCCTGCCCGGTGCTGTTCAGCCACCTCGGACTGCCCGGCAGCCACCCCACTCCCCCGTCCCCGCAGCAGGCGGCCGAGACGCTGGCGCCGCTGCTCGACCTGGCCCGGCTGCCGCAGGTCGGGGTGAAGGTGTCCGGCCTCTACGCGGTCAGCGAGCCCACGCACGCCTGGCCGCACGCCGCCGCCCGGCCCTTCGTCGACCTGCTGCTGGAGCACTTCGGCAGCCGACGGCTCTACTGGGGCTCGGACTTCCCGCCCAGCCTGGACCACGTCTCGTTCAGCCAGACCCTGGAGCCGGTCGGCCTGGCGCAACTCTCCCGCACTGAGCAGGCCGACATCTTCGGCGCAAACCTGCGGCGCGCCCTCGACGACGTCCAGGCGGCACGCTGATGACGGCGATCCGGGCGGTCCTGCTCGACCTGTGGTGGCCGCCGAGCGGCTGCTCACCGCAGCGCAGGCCCGCACGTACGCGCTGCTCTCCGAGGAGCTGACCGCGCTGATGCCGACGGTGGCGGCCGTGGGCCCGTACACCCATGTGCTGGTCGGCGACTGCCGAGAGACGCTCGACTACCCGGCGTTGGACGAGGCGTTCCGGGCGGTCCGCGCCGGCGCGGAACTGGTGGCGTTGCAGCGCGGCCGGTACTTCAAGCGCGCCGACGGCGACCACATCGACACCGGCGCGGTGGTCGCGGCGATCGAGTACGCCGCCGGGGTCACCGCCTGGGTGCTCGGCAAGCCGGCGCCGGACTTCTTCCGGCTGGCCGCCACCTCGCTGGGCGTCGAGACCGCCGAGTGCCTGGTGGTCGGCGACGACGCCACCACGGACGTTGCCGGTGGCCGGGCCGCCGGACTTCCGACCGTGCAGGTGCGCACCGGCAAGTACGCCGACCAGCGCGCCGAGGGGCTCACCGGCGACGCCGACCACGAGGTGGACTCGGTGGCGGATCTGCCCGCGCTGCTGCGGCGACTGACCGCCGACTGACCGAGGGCGGGCTCGGCCTGTTGCCGAGCCCGCCCGGTCCTACGTCATCGGTGGGACTGTGTCACCTGGTCA
>NZ_PNOZ01000130.1:0-9632 GCF_002879555.1 Verrucosispora sp. ts21
AGGGCGCGGGCGGGCGCTTCGTGGTCTGGGGTCTGCGTGTGCGTGGTGGGGCGGGGGAGGTCAGGGTGGGGGGAGGGTGTTCAGGCGGGTGGTGAGGTGGGTGCGTTCGGTGGCGTTGTCCACCAGGGCCAGGGCGGTGCGGTAGGCGTCGGCGGCTTCGGTGGGGCGGCAGAGGCGGCGGAGCAGGTCGGCGCGGACCGCCGGCAGGTAGTGGTAGTCGGCCAGGCGGGGGTCCTCGGCCAGGGCGTCGACTTCGGCCAGCGCTCGCTCTGGACCGTCCACCATGGACACTGCTACGGCTCGGCTGAGGGCGACCACCGGCGACGGCCAGCGGGCCAGCAGCGCGTCGTAGAGCTGGACGATCTGCGGCCAGTCGGTCGCGGCGTAGCTGGGCGCGTGGGCGTGCAGCGAGGCGATGGCCGCCTGTAGCGCGTACCGGCCGGCCCGTCCGGTGCGGAGAGCCTCGACCACGAGCCGATGGCCCTCGTCGATGGCGGTCCGGTCCCAGCAGGAACGATCCTGGTCCTCCAGCCGCAGCAGCCGGCCCTGCTCGTCGGTGCGGGTGGCGCGGCGGGCGTCGGTGAGCAGCAGCAGGGCGAGCAGTCCGCTCACCTCGGGCTCGTCGGGCATCAACCCGTGCAGCATCCGGGCCAGGTGCACAGCCCGGTCGACCAGGTCGGCGCGGACCAGGTCATCGCCGGTCGGCGCGGTGTGCCCGGTGCTGAACAGCAGGTGTACGACGCTGAGCACCGCGTCCAGCCGTTCGGGCAGTTCGGCGGTGTCCGGTACCCGGTACGGGATCCGTGCCGCCGAGATCTTCTTCTTGGCCCGGGTGACCCGTGCCGCCATGGTCGACTCGGAGACCAGGAATGCCCGGGCGATGTCGGCGGTGCTGACCCCGCAGACCAGGCGCAGCGTGAGCGCCACCTGCGCCTCCCGGGCGAGCACGGGATGGCAGCAGGTGAAGACCAGGCGGAGCCGATCGTCGGGTACGGCGACCTCGTCGGGCTCGTCCGGTTCGACCGCTTCCGGCTCCACGAGCAGCGGAAGCTTCGTGCGGAGCACCTGCCGGCGGCGCAGCACGTCGAGGGCTCTGCGGCGGGCGATGGCGGTGAGCCAGGCGCCGGGCTTGTCCGGTACGCCGTCTCTGGTCCAGGCCCCCAGCGCCGCGACGTACGCCTCCTGGACGCATTCCTCGGCGAGGTCGAGGTCACCGGCGGCGCGTGCGGTCGCGGCGAGCACGAAGGCCCACTCCCGGCGGTGCGCGTCGACCAGCGCCCGCTCCGCCGGGTCCGCCCGCTCCTCCCGTCCCGCCGGCTCCGTCGGGTCGGGCTGGGCGACCCGGGTGCCGGCGGCCCACGGTGGCTCGGCGGCGTCGGACGGAGCGGGCTGCTCGCCGTCGTTCACTTGGTCGGGGCGACGAACAGTGGCCGGACCTCCACGCCGCCGTGGATGGTGGCCGGGTTGAGCTTGGCGATCTCCAGTGCCACGTCCTGGTCGGGTGCCTCCAGCACGAAGAACCCGGCGACGACCTCCTTGGCCTCGATGAACGGGCCGTCGGTGACGAGGTCACCGCGTACCGCCGCGGCGGTGGTGCTCGGTTGCAGCGCGAAGCCGGTGACGATCCGCCCGCCCAGCTCGGTCACCTTCGCCGGATACTGTTCGAGCAGCGCGACGTAGTCGGGCGTGAGTTCCATCGGGTCGGCCGGCGCGGGCGAGTAGATCAGCACTGCGTACTGGGGCATGAGTCCTCCTTGAATCGCTGTTCATCCTCGGCGCAACCGGCGGGGGAGGCCAGCACGAATCGGCCCGGGTGGGGAGATTTCTCCACCGAGGCGCCCACCCGCTCAACAACGCAGGGCGGCCACGGCCTCAACAACGCAGGGCGGCCACGGCACCGGTCAGTGCCTCCGGTGCCGGTGCGACTGCCTAGACTGCCGCGATGAGCGGAACGCGACGGCCGTTGGCGAAGCGGCCGCTTACCGAACCGCACCCGTCCCGACTGCCGTTGGAGCATCCGGAGCGGGAGCGGATCCTGGCCGCCCACGCTGCGGCACTGTCCGCCGGCCAGGCCGGCTACCGGGACCCGGCCAGCGGACTGTTCGTGCTCACCGCCGGATTTCTCGCCCGTCGCGGCACCTGTTGTGACCAGGGCTGCCGGCACTGCCCGTACGTGACCTGAGGCCCGGCCTCAGGCCGCGGCGACGAACACCCGGGAGGCCACCTCACGGGGCAGCCGGATGCTCTCCCCGGAACGGTCGATCGACACGCCGTCGCGTTCCTGGGCGACGGTGACCATGGCACCGGGGTCGACGCCGGCGGCGTGCAACTGGCGGAGCACCTCGGCGTCGGTCTGCACGCTCTCGCAGATGCGTCGGACGATCACCTTGCCGGTCAGGCCCGGGAAGGCCAGGTTGCGCTCGCCCTCGATCGGCTCCGGCTCGGTCTCGCCGGGGGAGCCGAGATCCTCCAGACCGGGGATGGGGTTGCCGTACGGCGACCGGGTCGGCCGGTTGAGCAGGTCGTAGACCCGCTTCTCGACCGCGTCGCTCATCACGTGCTCCCAGCGGCAGGCCTCTTCGTGGGCCTCCTCGTAGGGCATCCCGATCACGTTGACCAGCAGCAACTCGGCGAGCCGGTGCTTGCGCATCACGGACACGGCGGTGTTGCGGCCGAGCGGCGTGAGGCTGAGGTGGCGGTCACCCTCGACGGTGAGCAGGCCGTCGCGCTCCATCCGGGCGACGGTCTGGCTGACGGTGGGGCCGCTCTGGCGCAACCGTTCGGCGATCCGGGCGCGCAGCGGCGGCACACCCTCTTCCTCGAGTTCGAGAATCGTGCGCAGGTACATTTCGGTCGTATCGACCAGGTCGTGAGACTTCATGGTGTCAGCGGCCCTCCAATGATCGATGGTACCCTGCCGCACCTGTCATGACCGCCGCCGAACCGCGGCGAGGTTCACCGAGGGTGTTGACTGAACGACATGTCCGCTACCGACGGTCTTCTGGTGGAGGCGGCGCAGCTCGCCGCCGAGCTCGACACGGCCGACCCGCCCACCCTGCTCGACGTCCGCTGGCGGCTGGCCGGCCCACCCGGTCGGATCGACTACGCGGCGGGACACCTGCCGAGCGCGGTCTTCGTCGATCTGGACACCGCGCTGTGTGGTCCGCCCGGCCCGGCCGGTCGCCATCCGCTGCCCGACCCGGCCGCACTGCAGGCCGCGCTGCGGGCCGCCGGGGTGCGCGCCGGTCACCACGTGGTGGTGTACGACGGCGGCGACGGCATGGCCGCCGCCCGCGCCTGGTGGACGCTGCGCTGGGCCGGACACCGTCCGGTACGCGTACTGCACGGTGGTTTCCCGGCCTGGTTGGCCGCCGACCTGCCGGTCAGCACCGACGAGCCGCACCCGGTGACCGGCGACGTGACAGTCACGCCGGGCGGGCTGCCGGTGCTCGACGCGGCGGCTGCCGCCCGGCTGGCCGCGGCCGACGACAGTGTCCTGCTCGATGTGCGCGCGGCACCCCGTTACCGGGGCGAGCACGAGCCCGTCGACCCGGTGGCCGGGCATGTTCCCGGCGCGGTCAACCTGCCGGCGCCCGAGTACGTCGCCGACGGTCGGTTTCCGTCCGGGGCGGCACTGCGCGACCGGTTCGCCGACGCCGGGGTGAGCGCCGAGGCGCCGGTCGGTGCGTACTGCGGCTCCGGGGTGACCGCCGCGCAGGCCGTGCTGGCGCTGCACCTGGCCGGTCGGCCGGACGCCGCGCTCTACGTCGGTTCCTGGAGCAACTGGGTCGCCGACCCGGACCGCCCGGTCGCGGTTTCCCCGCCGCCGGAGGCCTGAGGGCGCGGTAGCCGGCACCTGCCGCCCGGTCGGTCGCGTGCGACCATGGACAGATGTCCGAAGACACGGTGGTGGTGTGGGACGAGTCGCTGCTCGCCTACGACCTCGGTGACCACCCGCTCGACCCGGTACGGGTGGAGTTGACCATCGCACTGGCCCGGGAACTGGGCGTGCTGCAACGACCCGGGGTACGCCTGGTCCGGCCGTGGCCCGCCGACGACGCGCTGCTCACCCGGGTGCACGACCAGCGTTACCTGGATGCGGTCCGGATGGCCCCCCGCGAACCCTTCTTCTCCGGCTTCGGCCTGGGCACCTCGGACAACCCGGTCTTCGACCGGATGCACGAGTCCAGCGCGTTGATCGCGGGTGCGACCGTGGCCGCCGCCGAGGCGGTGTGGTGGGGGCAGGCCCGGCGCGCGGTGAACGTGGCCGGCGGCCTGCACCACGCCATGTCCGACCGGGCGGCCGGGTTCTGCATCTACAACGACCCGGCGGTGGCCATCGCCCGGCTGCTCGACCTCGGCGCGGAGCGGATCGCGTACGTCGACGTCGACGTGCACCACGGCGACGGGGTGCAGCAGATCTTCTGGGACGACCCGAGGGTGCTGACCGTCAGCCTGCACGAGACCCCCCTCGCGCTCTTCCCCGGCACCGGCTTCCCCGACGAGACCGGCGGCCCGGGCGCCGAGGGCAGCGCGGTGAACATCGCGTTGCCGCCCGCGGTCTCCGACGCCGGCTGGCAACGCGCCTTCCACGCGATCGTGCCGTCGGTGCTGCGCGCGTTCCGCCCGCAGGTGCTGTTCACCCAGTGTGGCGCGGACGCGCACCGCAGTGATCCCCTCGCCGACCTGCATCTGTCTGTCGACGGTCAACGGGCCACCTACCTGGCGTTGCGGGCTCTCGCCGACGAGTTGTGCGAGGGGCGGTGGGTGGCTACCGGTGGTGGCGGGTACGCCCTGGTCGAGGTGGTGCCCCGGGCCTGGACGCACCTGCTGGCGACGGCCACCGGTGCGCCGCTGGATCCGGCGACGCTGACCCCGCCGGCGTGGCGGGCGTTGGCCGCCGCTCGCCGGCCGGGCTCCGAGGTGCCGTTGCGGATGACCGACGGCGTCGATCCGGGGTACGAGCCGTGGCAGCCCACCGGCGAGCCGAATCCGGTGGACCGGGCGATCGCGGCGACCCGCAAGGCGGTCTTCCCGCTGCTCGGTCTCGACCCCCACGATCCGCGCGACTGAGCTGGCCGGGCCCGAGGTGACCACCGCCGACAACGCCATCGACGTGCTGCTCAGCGATGGCCGGACGGTCCAGTTGCGACCGATCCGGCCGTCGGACGCGCCCGCGATCGTCGCCATGCACTCCCGCTTCTCCGAGCGCACCCGCTACCTGCGCTACTTCTCGCCGTACCCGCGCATCCCCGAACGGGACCTGCAACGGTTCGTCAACGTCGACCACGTCGACCGGGAGGCGTTCGTGGTGCTGGCCGGCGAGCGGATCGTCGCCGTCGGCCGGTACGAGCGGCTCGGCCCGGCCGCACCCGATGCCGAGGTCGCCTTCGTGGTGGAGGACGCCTACCAGGGGCGGGGCATCGGTTCGGTGTTGCTGGAGCACCTGGCCGACGCCGCCCGGCGGGCCGGCATCGTCAACTTCGTCGCCGAGGTGCTGCCGGCCAACGGCGCGATGTTGCGGGTCTTCGCCGACTTCGGCTACCAGTTGCAACGGCAGTTCGCCGACGGCGTGGTGCACCTGACCTTCCCGATCGCTCCCACCGAGGCGACCCTGGAGGTGCAGCGCGGCAGGGAGCAGCGCACCGAGGCCCGGTCCATCGCCCGGCTGCTCGCCCCGCGCGGTGTCGTCGTCTACGGGGCCAGTGCCACCGGCCAGGGCGTCGGCGCGGCGGTGCTCGGGCACCTGCGCGACGGCGGTTTCACCGGTTCCGTGGTGCCGGTGCATCCGACCGCCGTCCGGGTCGCCGGGCTGCCCGCGTACCCGTCGGCGGCCGACGCGGGGCTGCCGGTCGACCTGGCGGTGGTGGCGGTGCCACCGGAGTCCGCGCCCGAGGTGGTCGCGGACGCGGCCAAGGCCGGCGTGCACGGCCTGGTGGTCATCTCCGCAGGCTTCGCCGAGTCCGGTGTCGAGGGGGCCGCCGCGCAGCGCGCCCTGGTCCGCGCGGCCCACGCCGCGGGCATGCGGGTGATCGGCCCGAACTGCCTGGGGGTGGCGAACACCGACCCGACCGTACGCCTCAACGCCACGCTCGCCCCGCGCCTGCCGGTGCCCGGCCGGGTCGGCATCTTCAGCCAGTCGGGCGCGTTCGGGGTGGCCCTGCTGGCCGAGGCGGATCGGCGTGGCCTGGGGCTGTCCAGCTTCGTCTCGGCCGGTAACCGGGCCGACGTCTCCGGCAACGACCTGTTGCAGTACTGGCAGGACGACCCGGCCACCGACGTGATCATGTTGTATCTGGAGACCTTCGGTAACCCGCGCAAGTTCGCCCGGCTGGCTCGGCGGATCGGTCGGGACAAGCCGGTGGTGGCGTTGGCCTCCCCGGCACGTCCGCCCGGCGTGGGTGACACGGTCGGCCCGGACGAGGCGGCGGTGAGCGCGCTGTTCGCGCAGTCCGGGGTGATCCGGGTCGACACCGTCGCCGAGCTGCTCGACGTCGGGGTGCTGCTGGCCAACCAGCCGCTGCCGGCCGGTGACCGGGTCGGCATCGTCGGCAACTCCTCGGCGTTGACCGGGCTGGCGGCGACCGCCTGCGCGGCCGCCGGGTTGACCGTCGCGGCGGGATATCCCCGGGACGTCGGCCCGCAGGCCAGCGCGATCGAGTTCGCCGAGGCGCTGACCGCCGCCGCCGCGGACGAGAGCGTCGACGCGCTGGTGGCGCTCTTCGCGCCCCCGCTGCCCGGTCAGATCATCGGCACCGAGGCGGATTTCGCGGCCGCCCTGCCTGCGGCGTTGACCGCCGACAAGCCTGCTGTGGCGACCTTCCTGGTCGGTCGGGCGCCGGCGGGAGTGCCCTCGTACCCGAGTGTGGAGGAGGCGGTCCGCGCACTCGCCCGGGTCACCGCGTACGCCGACTGGCTGCGTCGACCGCCCGGGATGTTGCCTGAGCTGGCCGATGTCGACCCGATCGCGGCGCAGGCGGCGGTGCGCAGCGACGGGGTCGACGGCGATGCCCTGCTCGCCGCCTACGGCATCGAGGTGGTCGAGTCGGTGTCGGTCGGTTCGGCGGACGAGGCGGTCGAGGCGGCGACCCGGCTCGGGTTCCCGGTGGCGTTGAAGGTGGCCGCCAGCGGGCTGCGACACCGGCTCGACCTCGGTGCGGTCCGGCTCGACCTGGCCGACGACGCCGCCGTACGCCGCACGTACGCGGAACTGGCGGCGGCGTTCGGCGCGGACGTCCTGGTGCAGCCGATGGTCCCGCCCGGGGTGGCCTGCGTGGTCGAGTTGGTGGAGGATCCGGCGTTCGGTCCGGTCGTCGGGTTCGGGCTCGGTGGGGTCGCCACCGAGTTGCTCGGCGACCGGGCCTGGCGGGCCGTGCCGTTGACCGACCGCGATGCCGCCGAGTTGGTGGACGCACCGCGCGCGGCACCGCTGTTGCACGGGCACCGGGGGGCCGAACCGGTGGACCGGGCGGCCCTGGCCGACCTGCTGGTGCGGGTCGGGCGGCTGGCCGACGAACAGCCTCGGGTCCGTTCCCTGACCCTGAATCCGGTGTTGGCCCGCCCGGACGGCTTGTCGGTGCTGCACGCCAGTGTCAGGGTGGGCTCCGCTGTCGCCCGCCCCGACACCGGCCCCCGTCGTCTGTGAAGCGGGAGGCAGGGCCGCCCGCTCGTCGGCGTCGCCGAGGCCCGTGATGCGGGCCGCCGGTGTCGGATCGATCAGGCCCGGCTGGAGATCTGTTGCACCGCCCAGGCGTTGCCGTCCGGGTCCGCGAAGTGGATGAAGCCGACATTGTCCAGCGGGTCCGGTACCGGCCGAGGGTTCTCGCCCATCACCTGGATCTCGCTGACCTCGACGCCGCGTTCGAGCAGTTGGGTCCGCGCCTTGTGCAGGTCCGGTACGACGAGCTGGAGCCCTTTCAGCGACCCCGGCGGCATCTGCGGCACCGCGCCCTTGCCGATCACGATCGAGCAGCCGGAGCCGGGCGGGGTCAACTGCACGAGTCGGATGTCGTCGTTGACCACGGTGTCGTGGTCGACTGTGAAGCCGAGTTGGTCGGCGTAGAACGCCTTGGCCCGGTCGAGGTCCGAGACCGGTACGACCACCACTTCAAGTGTCCAGTTCATAGCTCTGCTCCTGGTGTCGTCGCCAGCAGTTCGGCGAGTCGGATGTAGCTCTCTGTGATGCCGCGAGCCATCGGGTAGCGCAGGGCGGTGTCCCGCCCGCCGGGGGTGGCGAAGCGCAACGTGGTGGTCACCGTGGTGCGCCCGGCCAGCTCGGTGAATTCCTGGTCGACCACGGTCTCGCCGGGGTACGACTGATCGTCGAACAGTTCGGTGTAGACCAACCGGTGGGGCGGCTCGACCTGCCGGTAGTGCCCACTCTGACCCATCAGTTGCCCGGCGGGCCCTTGGGAGACGAATCGCCACTGCCCGCCGATCCGCAGGTCCACCTGGCACTCCACCAGCCGCCAGCCGCGCGCGCCGTACCAGCGGACCAGCAACTCGGGGCGGGTGAACGCGGCGAACACCAGCCGCGCGGGGGCGTCGAACATCCGGCTGAGCACGATCTCCCGATCGCCGGGGGTGTCGACCACGAGGTGATCGTCGATCATGCCCGGTCGTCGCCTTCCGCCTCGGCCGGCTCGCTGGCCGCGGTCTCCTCGGCCGCGTGTAGCTCGTCGAGCAGGTTGTCGAGGCGTTGGTAGGACTCCGCCCAGTGATCGCGGTACGCCGCGAGCCAGGCGGTGGCCTCCTGCAGCGGGCCTGCGTTCAGTCGGCACGGGCGTCGCTGGGCCGACCGACTTCGGCTGATCAGGCCGGCCCGTTCCAGCACCCGGAGGTGTTTGGAGATCGCCGGTTGACTCATCGCGAAGGGTGCGGCGAGTTCGGTGACTGTTGCTTCGCCGGTTGCCAGGCGCGCGAGGATGGCGCGTCGGGTCGGGTCTGCCAGGGCCGCGAAGGTGGCGTCCAGGTCGGTGTGCACGCTGTATAACCTCTCGGTTTTATAACCGAGAGGTTTCTATCCGACTCGATCGGGCCGCGTCAAGCCGACACGACGAATGTCGGCCCCGGCGAACCGCCGGGGCCGACATTGCAACTCACCTGACCGAAGTCAGCAGGCGTACGCCTCCAGCCGCTGCGCCCGCTCCGGCGCCCGCAGCTTGAGCAGCGTCACCTTCTCGATCTGCCGGATCCGCTCGCGGGACAGGCCGAACTCACGACCGACCTCGTCCAGGGTGCGCTGCCGACCGTCGTCGAGCCCGAACCGCAGGCGGATCACCGCCTGCTCCCGCTGCGACAGGGTGGCCAGCACGATGCTCACCTCGTTGCGCAGCTCGCCTCGGTCGGCGTCGTCCACCATGCTGGACGGGTCGACGGCGGCGACGAAGTCACCGAGGGCGCTCTCGCCGTCCTCGCCGACGGTCTGGTCCAGACTCACCGGCTCCCGGTCGTACGAGATCAGCTCGATCACCTGGAACTCGGGCACGTCGAGCGCGCGGGCGATCTCGGCGACGGTGGGTTCGCGGCCCAGCGACACCGACAGCTCGCGGCGGGCCCGGACCATCCGGTTGACCTGCTCGACCATGTGCACCGGGATGCGGATGGTGCGGGCCTGGTCGGCCATGGCGCGG
>NZ_PNOZ01000131.1:0-8970 GCF_002879555.1 Verrucosispora sp. ts21
GGGTGGGGTGGGGCGTCGTGGGGGTGTTGGAGGCACTGTCAGGAGGTTGTCGTGCAGCGGATGAACGTGGCCGAGGTGGCGCCGGAGGCGTACCAGAGTGTGCTGGGGTTGGAGAAGTACGTCCGGGCCAACGTGGATCACACCGTGCTGGAGCTGGTGAAACTGCGCGCGTCGATGCTGAACGGCTGCGCGTACTGCGTCGACATGCACAGCCGGGACGCGATGGACGCCGGGGAGTCGCATCGGCGGCTGTTCGCGGTGGCGGCGTGGCGTGAAGCGCCCTTCTTCGACGAACGGGAGCGGACCGCGCTGGCGCTCACCGACGCGGTCACCCGCCTCGGCGAGCACGGGGTACCCGACGACGTCTGGGAGGCCGCCGCGAAGGTCTGGCCGGAGAGGGCCCTCGCCGACCTGGTGCTGGCGATCGCCACAATCAACGTGTGGAACCGGATCGCGGTGACCTTCCGCACGGACCTGCCGACCGAGGTCTGAGCCTGATCGACGCGGTGGAGGCGGCCGGTGCGCTCGAAGCGCACCGGCCGATGCTGCTCGGTCTGGCCTACCGGCTGCTCGGCAGCCGGCACGACGCCGAGGACGTCCTCCAGGAGGCGTACCTGCGCTGGATGCGGGTCGATCGGGCCGGCGTGGCCGAGCCGCGCCGCTACCTGTCCCGGGTGGTGACCCATCTGGCCATCGACCGGCTCCGCGCCCGGCAGACGGCCCGGGAGGCGTACGTCGGGATGTGGCTGCCGGAGCCGGTGCCCACCGCACCGTCGCCGTTCGGCCCGCTGGAACGCGCCGAGTCGCGCGATTCGCTCTCCACGGCGCTGCTGCACCTGCTGGAACGCCTCACCCCGCCGGAGCGCGCGGTCTACGTGCTGCACACCGCCTTCGAGCTGCCGTACGCCGAGATCGCCGAGCTACTGGACCGCTCGGTCGAGGACTGCCGGCAACTGCATCATCGGGCCGGCGTGCGGATCGGCCGCGACCAGCGCCGCTTCACCGTCGACCGGGCGGAGCAGCAGCGGCTGCTGGACGCCTTCATCGCCGCCGTCGACGACGGCGACCTGGCCGCGCTGACCGACCTGGTGGCCGCCGAGGCGACCGCGTGGAGCGACGGCGGCGGCCGGGTGCGGTCGGCCCGCAACCCGGTGACCGGCGTCGACCGGGTCACCCGCTTCCTGCTGGGCATCCGCGACAAGGGCTGGCCGCTCACCGTGCACCGCACGGAACTCAACGGCCAGCCGGCCGCCGTCGTGGTCAGCGCAGCCGGCCACCGGTACGCCCTCACCCTCGCCACCGCCGACGGTCGGATCACCGACGTCTTTCTGATGGCGAACCCGGACAAGCTGACCTGGGTGGCGTGAACCGGCCACCCGGTCGAGGACCAGGCGTCAGCTCAGCTCGGGGAACCAGAGTGCGATCTCACGCTTGGCGCTGTCGGCCGAGTCGGAGGCGTGCACCAGGTTCTCCCGGTTGGACAGCGACAGGTCACCCCGGATGGTGCCGGCGGCGGCCTTACGCCCGTCGGTGGCCCCGATCAGGCCACGCACCACGTCGATGACCTGGTCACCGGAGAGCACCAGGGCGACCAGCGGGCCACCGGTCATGAAGGTCTTCAGCGGCGGGTAGAACGCCTTGTCCACGTGCTCGGCGTAGTGCTCGTCGGCCAGCGCGGCGTCCATCGTCCGGGACACCATGGCGTCGATCCGCAGCCCCTTGCGCTCGAAGCGGGAGATGATCTCGCCGACCAATCCACGGCGGACCGCATCGGGCTTGATCAGTACGAGCGTACGCTCGTCCGGGCTGCTGCTGGACACGCTGGGTTCCTCCTCAGAGCGGAAGCCGGTCGGGCTGGGTACGGTCAGCCTAGCGACCCGGTCCCGGCGCCGGCGCGGTGGTCGGTGCTTCCCCCGATCCCCGATCCGGCCTAGCCTGACCCTGACCACCCGGGAGGTCCACTGTGGCGAACGGCGGGAACCGACCCATCGCACCGGTACGCAAGTTGGTCGCTACGGTGCTCGGTGCCGTGGCGACCTTCGTCATCCTTTTCGGCCTGGGCATGACCAGCTGGGCCATCGTGGCGCTGGGCGTCGCCGTGCTGGCCCTGGCGATCGCGCTGGCCACGGTCCGCGCCGGCGGGCGCACCTGGGTCGTGGGTGCCGGGCACGTGCACAGCGCCTCGGAACCACCCACCCAGTACGCCTTCGGGCGCTGCGAGCTTCAACTGGTGATCGATGCCCCGGGCCTACCGCCCCGGTCGAAGAAGATCATCGAGCCTCGGGTGCCGGTCTCGAAGTGGCCGTCGCTCGGCCAGAGCCTGCCGATCCGGGTGGCCCTGGACGACCCACGACACGTCCGGGTGCTCTGGGACGAGGTGCCCACCCACACCGAGACCGACCCCACCGACCCGCCTCCCGAGTACGCCACCACGGTACCGCCGGACGAGGTCCTCATCGGGCAGGAGGCCCCACCGTGGGCCGGCCGGGCACCGGAGGACGACTTCCCGCTGAGCGATCCGCTGGCTGGTCCCGGCGGTGACGATCCCGTCGAGCCGGTCGAGCCACGGGAGCCGGTACGGGTCCGTCAACGTCCGGGCGGGCCGGTCGTGCTGGAGGGGACGGTGGTGGAACAGTCGAACGACCATCCGCTGCCCCGCCGGGCCACGCCGGCACCGCGTACGCCGGCCGAGGAACGGTTCGCCGCCGCCACCGCGCCCGCGGAAGCTCTGGTCGACGCCCAGCCGAGCGGGGCCCAGCCGAGCGCGGCCCGGCCGACCGACCCGGCCCCCCGCTCACCCGACCCGCTCGACCCGCTCGACCTCCCGTTGGATGACCCGGAACCACGACCGACGACCGCGAGCGACCTCACGTCAGGGCCGACGACGGCGAGCGACCCGGCACCGGTCGCCGTGGACAGCCAGACCACCGTGGACAGCCAGGCCGCGGTCGACGAGGCCGTCGAGGCCCGCAAGCTGGACGAGGCGATCTTCGGGTACGACCCGGAGGCCGTCGACGTGGGCACCGTGGACCCGGCCGCGCCGATCAGTGGTGTCGGCATCACCCTGCTGGTCACCGACCTTGCCCGCTCCCTGGCGTTCTACCAGGGGCGGCTCGGCTTCACCGAGGTCGACCGGGGCGCCGGCAACGCCGTACTCGCCTCCGGGGCCACCCGACTGGTGCTGCGCGAGGTGTCCGGGGCCCAGCCGGTCAGCCGTCGACTTGTGCACGTCAACCTCGACGTCGACGACATCCAGGGGGCGTACGAACAGCTACGCGACTCCGGTGTCCGGTTCACCTACGCCCCGAGGATCGTCAACCGGGGCAACCGGCTGGAGGTGTGGGCGGCCGCGTTCCGTGACCCGGACGGTCACGGCATCGCCCTCACCCAGTGGCGGGAGCGCGCCGACGCCTGAGCACGACTCAGCCGAGGATCACCCGGCGGACATGCCAGGCGTACGCCCACACCAACGCGAACATCACACCCAGTACGAGCAGGGACCAGTGCAGTAGCCCGGAGAGCAGCAGCAGCCCCTGCAACACGGTGCCGGCGTTCCACGCCCACGGCCGGCCCATCAGACCGGCCAGCATGGCGGCGGCCACGGCCAGCGCCACCACCGCTCCGATCGCGGCAGCGCTCAGGTCACCGCCGACCAACCGGATCGGTTGGATGGCCAGCAGCAACACCAGCGCCTCCAGGGCCAGGGTGCCGGCACCGAGACCGCGTACCGCCCGCTGCGGGTCACGCAGCCCCGAGCGCCGCTGCTGCGGGCCGTCCGGTCCGCTCATCGCTTCAACAACCGGCGCGCGTCGGCCACCGTCACCACCGAACCGGTGACGATCACGCCGACCCCGGCCAGTTCACCCGGTACGTCCTCCTCGGCCAACGCCACCGCCGCCTCGATCGCGTCCGGCATCTCCTCGGCCACCTCGACCCGGTCAGGCCCGAACACCTCGGCGGCGAGCGCGGCCAACTCCGTGGCCGGCAATGCGCGTGGCGAACTGTTGCGGGTCACCACCACCTGATCGACGACCGGCTCCAACAGCTCCAGCATGCTCGCCGCGTCCTTGTCGGCGAGGGTGCCCACCACGGCGACCAGCTTGCTGAAGGCGAACTCCTCCTGCAGGGCGGTGACCGTGGCCGCCATGCCCTGCGGGTTGTGCGCGCCGTCGAGCAGGATCGTCGGGGCGTTACGCACCCGCTCCAGCCGACCCGGGGAACTGGCGGTGGCGAACCCCTCCCGGACCGTCTCCAGGTCGAGCTGACGCCGGGCACCGGCACCGAGGAACGCCTCCACGGCGGCGAGCGCCACCGCCGCGTTCTGCGCCTGGTGGGCGCCGTGCAGCGGGAGGAACACCTCCTCGTACACCCCGCCGAGGCCCTGCAACGTGAGCACCTGCCCGCCGACCGCCACCGCCCGGCGCAGTACGCCGAACTCCGAGCCCTCGCGGGCGATGGTGGCACCGACCTCGGCGCAGCGTTGCAGGATCGGCCGCGCGGCTTCCTCCTCCTGGGCGGCGGCGATGACCGTCGCGCCCGGGTGGATGATGCCGGACTTCGCGACCGCGATGTCCTGCAACGTGTCACCGAGCCACTCGGTGTGGTCCAGCCCGATCGGGGTCAGTACGCACACCCCGGCCTGGATCACGTTGGTGGCGTCCTCGGCACCGCCCAGCCCCACCTCGACCACCGCCACGTCGACAGGTGCGTCGGCGAACGTGGCGAACGCCAGCGCGGTGGTCATGTCGAAGTAGGTGAGCGGCTCGGCCGAGCGGTCGTCGACCAGCTCGGCGAGCGGCTTGACCTCCTGGTACACGGCGGTGAAGCGGGCCTCGTCCACCGGCTCGCCGTCCAGGCTGATCCGCTCCCGCACGGTCTCCAGGTGCGGGCTGGTGTACCGCCCGGTGTGCAGCCCGAACGCCCGCAACAACGAGTCGATCATCCGGGCCGTGGAGGTCTTGCCGTTGGTGCCGGTCAGGTGGATCGACGGGTACGCCCGCTGCGGGCTGCCCAGCAGGTCGAGCAGGTCCGAGATGCGGTCCAGCTCGAAGACCATCCGGGTGAAGCCGCGCCCGGCCAGTTCCGCCTCGATCTCGGCGAAGGCGGCCCGCTCGGCGGACTTGCCCCGACCGGCGCGTTCCGGGTTGGTGCGCTCATCGGCGCGGCCGGGCCGGCCGGCGTCCGCCGGTCGGCCCGCACCGCTGCGATCGTCGTGTTCGTTGCTGTCGGTCACGAGGGCAGCGCCTCCAGAGCAGCGTCGATGCGGGTGAGGTCGGCCTCGGCGGCGGCGAGCCGGTCGCGGATCTTGGCAACCACGTGCTCCGGTGCCTTACCGACGAACGCCGGGTTGTCCAGCTTCGCCCGCGCCTGCCCGGCCTCCTTCTCGGCCGCCGCGCGATCCTTGGTCAGCCGGGCACGTTCGGCGGCGACGTCGATCGACCCTCGGGTGTCCAGCGCGACGCTGACCTCCCCCGGCATGGCCAGCGTCGCGCTGGCCTGGAAGTCGTCACCTGCCGCGTCGAGCCGGGCCAGGGAGCGGATCAGCGGCTCGTGCGCCGCGACACCGGCACCGGCCAGCCCGTCGAGCCGGGCGGCGACCCGCTGGGTCGGACGCAGCCCCTGGTCGGAGCGGAACCGCCGGACCTCGGTGACCACCCGTTGCAGGGTGGCGATCTCCGCCTCGGCGCCGGTGTCGATCCGGGCCCGGTCGGCAACCGGCCAGGCGGCCGTCATCACCGTCTCGCCACCGGTCAGCGCGGTCCACAGTTCCTCGGTGACGAACGGGATCACCGGGTGCAGCAGCCGCAGCAACTGGTCCAGCACGTGCCCGAGGACCCGGCGACTGGTGTCGGCGGCAGCACCACCGGCGGCCAGCACCGGCTTGCTCAACTCCACGTACCAGTCGCAGACGTCGTCCCAGGCGAAGTGGTAGAGCAGGTCACAGACCTTGGCGAACTCGTACGCCTCGAACTGCTCGTCCACCTCGGCGGTGACCTGCGCCAGCCGGGACAGGATCCACCGGTCGACGGTCGACAACTCGGCCGCGCCCGACAGCGGCCCCGCGGTGTGCGCACCGTTGAGCAGCGCGAAGCGGGTCGCGTTCCACAGCTTGTTGCAGAAGTTGCGCGACCCCTGGCACCAGTCCTCGCTGACCGGCACGTCACCGCCGGGGTTGGCGCCCCGGGCCAGGGTGAACCGGGTCGCGTCGGCCCCGTACCGGTCGATCCAGTCCAGCGGGTCGACCACGTTGCCGAAGGACTTGGACATCTTCTTGCCGTGCTCGTCGCGGACCATGCCGTGCAGGGCGATCACGTCGAAGGGCTGCTTGCCGTCCATCGCGTACAGGCCGAACATCATCATCCGGGCGACCCAGAAGAACAGGATGTCGTACCCGGTGACCAGCACGCTGGTCGGGTAGAACTTCGCCAGTTCGGCGGTCTGCTCGGGCCAGCCGAGGGTGGAGAACGGCCACAGCCCGCTGGAGAACCAGGTGTCCAGCACGTCCTCGTCCTGGTGCCAGCCCTCGCCGGTCGGCGGCTGCTCGTCGGGGCCGACGCAGACCACCTCGCCGTTCGGGCCGTACCAGACCGGGATGCGGTGGCCCCACCACAGCTGGCGGGAGATGCACCAGTCGTGCATGTTGTCGACCCAGGCGAAGTAGCGCTTGGCCAGATCCGCCGGCTCGATCGCCACCCGGCCGTCGCGCACCGCGTCACCGGCCGCCTTGGCCAACGGAGAGGTGTTGACGAACCACTGCAACGACAGCCGCGGCTCGACGGTGGTCCGGCACCGCGAGCAGTGCCCGACAGCGTGCACGTACGGCCGCTTCTCCGCCACGATGCGCCCTTCGGCGCGCAGCGCCGCGACGATCGCCGGGCGGGCCTCGAACCGGTCCAGCCCTTCGAACGGGCCGGGTGCGGTGATCACACCCCGCTCGTCCATGATCGTCAACGCGGGCAGGTCGTGTCGCTGCCCGATCTCGAAGTCGTTCGGGTCGTGCGCCGGGGTCACCTTCACCATGCCGGTGCCGAAGGCCGGGTCGACGTGCGCGTCACCGACGATCGGGATCCGACGGCCGGTCAGCGGCAACTCGACCTCGGTGCCGATCAGGTGCCGGTACCGCTCATCGTCCGGGTGCACCGCCACAGCAGTGTCGCCGAGCATGGTCTCGGCCCGGGTGGTGGCCACCACCACGTCGTCGCTGTAGCGGATCGAGACCAGCTCACCGTCGTCGTCGGAGTGCTCCACCTCGATGTCGGACAGGGCCGTCAGGCAGCGCGGACACCAGTTGATGATCCGGTTCGCCCGGTAGATCAGGCCGTCGTCGTACAGCTTCTTGAACATCGTCAGTACGGCCCGCGACAGGCCCTCGTCCATGGTGAAGCGCTCCCGGTCCCAGTCGACCGAGTCGCCGAGGCGACGCATCTGGCCGAGGATCGAGCCGCCGGACTCCGCCTTCCACTGCCACACCCGCTCGACGAACTTCTCCCGACCCAGGTCGTGGCGGGACAGCCCCTGCGCGGCCAGCTGCCGCTCGACCACGTTCTGGGTGGCGATGCCGGCGTGGTCCATGCCCGGCAGCCAGAGCGCCTCGAACCCCTGCATCCGCTTACGCCGCACCAGGGCGTCCTGCACCGTGTGGTCGAGCGCGTGGCCCATGTGCAGCGAGCCGGTGACGTTGGGCGGGGGGATCACGATGGTGAACGGTGGCTTGTCACTGTGTGCCGACGCCCGGAACCGACCGTCGGCTACCCACTGCTCGTACCGTCGCTGCTCTACCTCGCCGGGCTGGTACTGGCCGGCGATGGTCGGGGCGTCGGGGCGTCGGGTATCCAGGTTCTCGGTCACCTAAGAAAGTCTACGGAGGGCTTCCGCAGACCCGACGTCCACCACCGGTGCTTTCGCGTACGGTGGCGGCTATGTCGGACGCACATCGCACCGCGCGCCAGCTGGATGAGGGGGCTCCGCCGCTTGACCTCACCGACGAGCCGATCGAGCTGAGCAACCGCGACCCGCAGGACGGGCCGGAACGCACCACGGTCCGTGGCCGCCGGCGCCGCATCGCGATCACGCTCCTGGCCGTGCTGGCACTGACGGGTGTGGGTGCGTTCGGCGCCTGGGGCTGGCGGATCATGCAACAGAAGGACACAGTGATCGCCACGCCGGACACGATCGCAGGGCTCACCCGGGACGACAGCGAACGGGCCGTGAGCACCGCCGACTACCTGCGCAGCGGCCTCGCCGCCGACATCCAGCTCGACACCAGCTTCGGTGCCGTCTACCAGGACCCAGCCGACGCACGCCAGTCGGTCCTGTTCTTCGGCGGCACCACCCTGCTCTGGCAGCCCGAGCGAGACTTGGAGAGCCTCTTCAGCCTGATGTCCGACGAGACGGGTGCGGTGACCGGCCTGCGCGACATCACTCCGGGCCGACTGGGCGGCGTGATGAAATGCGGAACCACAAGCGGCGAGGGTGGCGACTTCGCAGTCTGCGGCTGGGCCGACCACGGCAGCGTGGCCATCGCCATGTTCCCCTTCCGCCCCGTCGACGACGCAGCCGGGCTCCTCCGCGAAATCCGGGAAACCGTACAGACCCGCGACTGACCCTCCACCCGGTCCTCTCGCGCCAGTCTCGCCAACGCCCTCCCTCGCCAGCGTCCTCCGGCGACAGCGTCCTCTGTCGCCGGCGGTCTCTGTCGTTGAGTAGCCCTTTGCTCTGCTTCAACCCACGCACTGGTTCTCGCCGCTGGCTGTTGCGTGGGTTGAAGCAGAGCAAAGGTGCCCGGAGGATGACTAGCCAGCCGGCCGTGACAATTGCGTGAGGTCATGACCCGGCGCGAGCTGTTACGGGCGGAGAGCCGGCACCGTATCGCGCCCGCAGAGCCGTTCCCAACCCCGAATCAGCAGTAGCTCTCCTAGCCTGGGTGATTCACGGTGATCGCCGAGATGCGCTGTTCGTCGGCGTGTAGAT
>NZ_PNOZ01000132.1:0-8520 GCF_002879555.1 Verrucosispora sp. ts21
GAGCGGGTGGGGTGGTCAGGGGAGGGTGCGGAGGTGGGGGGAGACGGTGCGGGCGAAGGGGGTGTTGTGGGTGACGTCCCAGTTGATGGACCAGGTCATGGCGCCGCGTAGGGCGGGGTAGGTGCGCGGGGGACGGAAGCTGCCGCAGTTCGTGCCCCGGGTCAGGCAGTCCAGGGCGGCGTTGACCACGCTGGGCGCGACTATGCCGCCACCGGCCGCCCCGGGACCAGCCGGCAGGCCGAGCCCGACCTGGTCGGGCCGCAGTCCCGCCTCCAGTTGGATGCAGGCCAACGCGACGATGAAGTTGACAGTCCCCTGGGCGTACGCGGCGTTGTTGTCGCAGCCGAGCATCGCCCCGGAGTTGTAGAACTGGGTGTTCACCACGGTCAGGATGTCCTTGATGTCCAGCGCGAGCTTGAAGTAGCTGGTGGCCGGGTTCTGCATGTCGATGGTCTGCGGCGCCATCGCGATGATCAGTGAGCTGCCCACCTTGGCCCGCAACGAGCGCAACGCCTGCGCCATGTAGATCGGGTCAAGGCCGTTCTCCAGGTCGATGTCGACACCGTCGAAGCCGTACCGCTGGATCAGCGCGTACACGCTGTCGGCGAAGGCCACCGCGGACGCCGAGCTGTTGACCACCACCCGGCCGGTCTCCCCACCGACCGAGATGATCACCTTCTTGCCCCGGCCCTGCAGGGTGCGTACGTCGGCGGAGAAGTCGGCGTCGGTGTAGCCGCCCAGCGAGGCGGACAGGCCCGGGTCGATGGCGAAGCCGACCGCGCCCGGCGTGCCGGTGGCGTCCGCGAAGGCGACAGCGACCAGGTCGTACTCTGCGGGCACGTCACGCAGTCGCAGCTCGACCGCCGGGTTGTCGAAGTTGTGCCAGTAGCCGGTCAGGATGTGCTTCGGCAGCCCGGTCACCGGCGGCGGACTGGTCGGGGGCGGGCTCGTCGGGGGCGGCGTGGTTGGAGGCGGGGTCGTCGGGGGTGGGGTCGTCGGAGGCGGTGTGGTGGGCGGCGGCGTGGTCGGGGTGGTCCCGCCGGTGCAGGCCGCGCCGTTCAGACGGCAGTTCGACGGTACGCCGGAGCCACTGCCCAGGAAGCCGAAGGAGACCGACGCGCCGGGGGCGATGGTGCCGTTCCACGACCGGTTCGTGAAGGTGTGCCGCTGGCCACTGGAGGTCAGCAGCGCGTCCCAGTAGGTGCCGACCGTGGTGCCGGCGGGCAGGTCGAAGCCGAGGCTCCAGCCGTTGACGGTGGCGGTGCCGCCGTTGGTGATCGTGTATCTGCCCTCCCAGCCGGTCCCCCAGTCGGACGTCTTGACGAAGCTCGCGGTGACCGAGGCGGCGTACGCGGCCGGGGCGAGCCACACCGCCCCCAGGGCCGCCGCCAATGCGCCGACCACCGACAACACCAGGGCTCTGGACCGTTTCATGCCTGCCTCCCGACCGAACGGACATCCATCGACGTCAACCTGACGCCTATTATTAGGAGTGTTAACTATTTCTGTCCAGAGCTGGCGCAGGGTTGTTAACAGGGGCCCCCTGCTCTACCGGAGGCGTTAACAGGGGGCCCTTCCTTACACCTCAGCGGCGGAAGTGGAACCAGTTGACGTTGACGAAGTCGTTGGGCTGGCCGCTGCTGAAGGTGAGGTAGACGGTGCGCCGCCCGGTCACCGACGACACGTTGCCCGGCACCAACCGCCAGCTCTGCCAGCCGCCGGTGTTGGCGATGGCGAAGCTGCCGATCGGCGTACCGGTCGGACTGTCCAGCCGCACCTCGACCAGGCCACTGACGCCGCCCGCCGCACCGGAGGCGACCCGGGCCACGAAGTCACGCGGTCCACTGGAGCCGAACTCGACGTTGTCGTAGCGGACCCAGTCGCCGTTGCGCAGCGCGGCGATGTTCTGCCCGCCCTCGGAGCACGCCTCCACGAGCACGCCGTTCTGGGCGTTGAACGACTCGGCCTGGATGGTCGCGTACGCGTCGCGCACGCCACTCGGCGGAGGCGTCGTCGGCGGCGGAGTGGTCGGCGGCGGGTTGCTGCCGCCACCTCGGGTGTAGACGGCCACGTAGTCGACGAGCATCGGCCGGCCCGGCACGGTCGCCGAGGTGGGCGTGGCGCTGCCGGCCACCCCGTTCGGGAAGGCCCCGCCCATCGCGACGTTGAGCAGCAGGAAGTAGCCGGCGTGGCTGGTCATCTGCGACCAGTACGGCTCACCGACGCGGGTCTGGCTGACCGTGTGGTAGAGCTGCCCGTCGACGTACCAGCGCAACTGCTGCGGGCTGATCGAGGCGTCCCACTCGAAGCGGTAGGTGTGGAACGCCGACTGGCAGGTGCTGCCCGGGCAGGCCCGGGACGCGCCGATGCCGTTGAACTCGTCGCACGGCCCGCCGGGTGCGACGCCGCAGTGCAGCACGCCCCACACCGTGTTGAGCCCGTTGACGTTCTCCATCACGTCGAACTCGCCGATACCGGGCCAGTTCTGGTAGTTGCCCCGGTACGGCGAGCCGAGCGCCCAGAACGCCGGCCAGTAGCCGGAAGCGGCGGCACCTGTGACGTTCGGCATCTGGATGCGGCCCTCGATGGCCAGCACCCCACCGGCGGGGGCCTTGAAGTTGCTGCGCACGGTCTCGATGCGGGCCGAGGTCCAGTTGCCGGCGCCGTCGCGCAGCGGCGTGATCCGCAGGTTGCCGGCACCGTCGTGGCTGACGTTCGCGGTGCTGTTGGTGTACGTCTGGATCTCGCCGGTGCCCCAGTTCGGCGGGCCACCCGGATAGCTGGTGCCGGTGTCGATGATCCAGTTGCTGCCGGACGGGAGCGTGCCGGCAGCGCCGGTGAAGTCGTCGCTCCAGACCAGGTTCCAGCCGGACGGGGTCGGCGGTACGGCGGCGTCGGCGGTCGCGGTGAGCCCGGCCAGGCCGGTGGTGGCGGTGACGAGCAGGGCCAACGCCAGCGGCAGCCGGCGTCTGGCGGGTGGGGCGGCAGCGGCCGCCGGGGTGGGTGTCATGGGCGTTGCCTCTCTACGGGACGGATGAGAGAGCGCTCTCTGAGGGAGTTGTACGTCCCACCCGGACAGTTGTCAATGTCGATCTGTGTCCGGCGACCACCCCGGACCGGTCGAGTCGTACGCCACGCGCGGACGGCGTTTCCGGGAACCCGTACTGCGGGTAATTGCCGCCGCGACCCGGTGCGGACCCACCGCCCGGCTGAGGCGGGACGGTGGTGGCGATGGCCAGGCAGCCTGCGGTGGCTCCGCACCCTGCGGCGGAACAGAACGACCTGCTCACGGTGGGTGTCGAGGAGGAGTTCCTGCTCGTCGACCCGGAGACCGGGGCGGCGGTGCCCGCCGTCGACGAGGTGATGGAGCAGGTACCGCCGGAGTTGCGCGGGCAGGTGGAGCGCGAGTTCCAGACCAGCCAGATCGAGATCGGCAGCCCACCCGGGGTGGAGCTCTCCTCCATCCGGCACTCCCTCGGTCTGCTGCGCGCCGCCCTCGCCGACGCCGCCGAACGGGCCGGGGCACAACTGCTCGCGATCGGCACCGGACCGGTCGACGGTCCCGTGCCGCCGGTGGTCGACAAGCCCCGCTTCGACCGGATGGTGGAGCGGTACCGCCTGCTCGTTCCCGGTCCGGGCAACAACGGGATGCACGTGCACGTCGGGGTGCCCGACCCCGACACCGGCGTGCAGGTGCTCAACCACGTACGCCCCTGGCTGCCGATCCTGCACGCGATCACCGCCAACTCACCGTTCAGCCGAAGCGAGGACACCGGCTACGCCAGTTGGCGGTCGATCGAGTGGGAACGGTGGCCGTCGGTGGCGCCGACGCCGTACCTGGCCTCGCACGAGCACTACCGACGGCTGATCCGTCAGCTGATCTCCAGCGGCGTGATGCTCGACGAGGGAATGCTCTACTGGTACGCCCGACTGTCGGCCAAGTACCCGACGGTGGAGCTGCGCATCGGTGACGTCTGCCCGACGGTGGACGACGCGGTGCTGGTCGCCGCCCTGGTCCGCGGTCTGGTGGCGACCGCGTTGGACGACATCGCCGCCGGTCGGCCACCCCTGCCCACCGACCATCATCTGCTGGTCGGCGCGCACTGGCGGGCCGCCCACGACGGGCTGGAGGGTTCGGCGGTCGACCCGACCAGCGGCGAACTGCGACCGGCATGGGACCTGCTGCACCAGCTCATCGGGCGGCTCGGCCCGGCCCTCGAACGGCACGACGACCTCGCCGAGGTGACCGGGCTGCTGGAAGGGCTGCGCGAGCACGGCACCGGCGCGGCGCGGCAACGAATGGCGTACGCCCGTACCGGACGGTTGCAGGATGTGGTGGCGCAGGTGGCGCGACAGACCCGGGGCGAGCCCCCGGCGTGACAGGAGGGTTGCCGTGGCGGAACGAATGATCGTCATCGGCGGTGACGCCGCCGGGATGGCGGCAGCCGCCCAGGCCCGGCGCAGCCGGGGGCGGGACGACCTGGAGATCGTCGCGTTCGAGCGGGGACACTTCACGTCGTACTCGGCGTGTGGGATCCCGTACTGGATAAGTGGTCTGGTGCCCGACCGCGATCAGCTGATCGCGCGGGACCCGGCGACGCACCGGGAGAAGTTCGACATCGACGTACGCCTGCGGCACGAGGTGGTCGCGATCGACCTGGACCGCCGCGAGGTGACCGCGGTGGACCTGGCGGGCGGCGGCGAGGTCCGCGAGCCCTTCGACATCCTGATGCACGCCACCGGAGCGGTGCCGACCACGCCGGACTGGGCGCGTACCGACGTCGCCGGGGTGTTCGGGGTGCAGACGCTCGACGACGGATCGGCGCTGCGCAGCTGGTTGGACGCCGACCCGCCGCCGCAGCGGGCGGTGGTGGTCGGCGGCGGCTACATCGGGGTGGAGATGGCCGAGGCGTTGGTGCTGCGCGGCCTGTCCGTCACCCTTGTCGAGCGGGCCGAACAGCCGATGTCCACGGTCGACCCGGACATGGCCCGGCTGGTCACCGACGCGATGCGCGGGCTGGGCGTGGACATCCGTGCCGGCGTGCAGGTCACCGGGCTGTCCGAGCACGACGGCCGGGTCGACGCCGTGCAGACCGACGCGGGCTCGATCCCGACCGACGTGGTCGTCCTCGGGCTCGGCGTACGCCCGAACACCGCGCTCGCCGAAGCCGCCGGCCTGCCCATCGGTACGACAGGTGGCCTGCGGGTGGACCGTCAGATGCGGGTCGCCGGGGTGCCCGGGGTGTGGGCCGGCGGGGACTGCGTGGAGACCCTGCACCGGGTCAGCGGAATGCCGGTGCACGTGCCGCTCGGCACCCATGCCAACAAGCAGGGCAGGGTCGCCGGCATCAACATCGGCGGCGGGTACGCCACCTTCGCCGGAGTGATCGGCACCGCCGTCACCAAGGTCTGCGACCTGGAGGTGGGGCGTACCGGCTTGCGCGAGCGGGACGCGCTGGCCGCCGGCTTCGAGTTCGTCTCGGTGATCGCCAAGTCGACCAACCGGGCCGGTTACTACCCGGGCGCCCGCCCGATGACGGTCAAGCTGATCGCCGAGCGGCCCAGTGGCCGGCTGCTCGGGGCGCAGATCGTCGGCTGGTCCGAGGCGGCGAAGCGGATCGACACACTGGCCGTGGCGTTGTGGAACCGGATGACGGTGGACGACATGACCGCCCTGGACCTCGGCTACGCCCCGCCGTACTCCCCGGCCTGGGACCCGGTGCTGGTCGCCGCCCGCAAGGCGGTCGACGCACTCGCCCGCTGAGCGTTTCTTGTGCGGCTACCGCCTGGCGCCGGTGGCCGGGCGCGGGCTGGTCGGGGTGTGACGGCAGGTCGGAATCGGCCAGGATGAGCCAGTGACCGGCGCGCTGCGGATTCCCGACGGGTTGACCTGGTTGCACGGCATGCCGGGCGGCTCGGAATGGTTGGCCGAACTGCCCGGCCGGTTGGCCGCATGTGCCCGGCGCTGGTCGCTGCGGGTCGGGCAGCCCTTCGGGTACGCCTTCGCTTCGCTGGCGGTGCCGGTGGACCTGCCCGACGGCACCCGGGCAGTGCTCAAGTTGCAGTTTCCCGACGCGGAGAGCGAGCACGAGGCGACCGCGCTACGCCGCTGGAACGGCGACGGCGCCATCCGGCTGCTCGCCCACGACCCCGAGTTGCGGGCCCTGCTGGTGGAACGCTGTGACCCCGGAACCCCGCTGCACGCGCTACCGCTCGACGAAGCGCTCGACGCCGTGGTGGCGCTGCTCCCCCGCCTCTGGGTGCCGGCCGGTCAGCCGTTCATGTCGTTGGCGGAGGCAGCCGCCGGCTGGACGGCCCGGCTGCCGATCACGTGGGAGCGCGCCGGACGGCCGTACGAGCGGCGGCTGCTCGACGCCGCTCTCGACCTGCTCACCGGGTTGGCCGGCAGCCAGGGCGAGCAGGTACTTGTCAACCAGGACCTGCACGCCGCCAACGTGTTGCGGGCCGAGCGCGAACCATGGCTGGTGATCGACCCGAAGCCGCTGGTCGGCGAACGGGAGTTCTCGGTGGTGCCGATGGTGCGCGGCACGGAACTGGGCCATTCGCGGGCGGCCGTGCGCCGCCGACTGGACAGGCTCAGCGCCGAACTGGGTCTGGACCGTGAGCGGGTACGCGGTTGGACGATCGGCCAGACGATGGCCTGGAGCATCGACGGCGGCCGGGTCTTCACCGACCACCTCGAGGTGGTCCGCTGGCTCGAATGAGGCGTTAACAGGGGCACCCTGCTATGCAGCAGGCGTTAACAAGGTGCCCTTCCTTACACCTGGCAGGTGGGGCACCAGTAGAGGTTGCGGGCGGTGATGGTGCCTCGGCTGATCGGGGTGGCGCAGACGTGGCACGGCTGGTCGGGACGGCGGTAGACGTACACCTCACCGCCGTGCCGGTCGACGCGGGCCGGGCGACCCATCGCCTCGGGCAGGTGTTCGGCGCGGACGGTGTCGATCCGGCCGGTACCGACGGCGAGCGTCATCAGCTCCACCAGGTCGGCCCAGAGCGCCTCCCAGCCAGCGCGGGTCAGCTCCCGGCCGGGCAGCGTCGGCGGCAGTCCGGCGCGGAACAGCGCCTCGGTCACGAAGATCAACCCGGTGCCGGCCACCACCGACTGGTCCAGCAACAGCGCCGCCAGCGGCGTCGAACTGCGGGAGATCCGGGCGTACGCCTGCTGCGGGTCGGCATCGTTGCGCAGCGGATCCGGGCCGAGGCGGGCCCGCAGCGCCGCCGCCTCGGGCGGCGTGAGCAGTTCGCAGGCGGTCGGCCCGCGCAGGTCGAGCCAGTGCCGGTCGGTGGCCAGCCGCAGCCGGATCTGCCCCACCGGCTCCGGCGGCTCACCGTCACCGTCGGTGACCTTTCCGTACAGGCCGAGGTGCACGTGCAGGATCCGCTCACCGGCGTAGTGGTGCAGCAGGTGCTTGCCGTACGCCTCGGTCTGCTCCAGGACGGACCCGGACAGCAGCGCGGCGCCCTCGGCGAACCGGCCCTGCGGGCTGGCGGCGAGCACCTTGTCCCCGGCGAACAACTCGGCGTGCCGAGCTGCCAGGCGATGAATCGTGTGTCCCTCTGGCACGACCACCAAGCGTAGCCAGCCTCTTGCCCGACTCACCGGACAGGAGTGGGTGCGGGTTCCGAATCGACCCGGAGCACGCCGGCCCTTGCTGGATGCCGGCAGTCGGAGAAGGTGCTCGGCGGCGGCCTGCTACTACTCGCTGGTAAGGATCATGCCCGAACGTCTGGTTCAATTGCGCCTCGGGACGCCGGAGACGGCGATGCCACGCCGGTGCGAAGAAGGACGGTGGGTCATGACGGATCGGATGCGGCGCGCGGTGGTGGTCGGCAACAGCGACGGGATCGGGTTGGCGTTCACCCGTCGACTGCTGGCCGACGGCTGGCGGGTCGCCGGGTTGTCCCGCCGGGACAACCCCATCGCCGTCCCCACGTACACCCATCACACAGTCGACGTGACCGCGCCTGACTATCCGGAGGTGCTCGGCAAGGCGATCGACGAACTGGGTGGGGTGGACCTCTGCGTGTACGCCGCCGGCATCGGCGAGCCCGTCGACCTGGCCGACCTGGACGCGCAGACCCGGACCTTCGAGGTCAACCTGATGGGCGCGGTACGCACGGCGTCCACGGTCGTACCGAGGATGGCGGCGGCCGGCGACGGCCATCTCATCGGGCTGTCCAGCCTCGCCGACCGGCTGGTCTCCCGGGACGCACCCGGCTACGCCGGTTCGAAGGCCGGGCTGTCGTCGTACCTGATGGGGCTGTCGGCGGCGCTGCGCGGACAGGGCGTGAGCGTGACCACCGTCCGGTTCGGCTTCGTGGACACCAAAATGGCGAAGGGACCGGTACGACCGATGATGATCTCGGTCGACCAGGCGGTCGAGGTCCTCGTGCGGTGCGTACGCGACCGCCCGGTGCTCGTCTCCCGCCCCCGCCGCATGGCCCTGCTCACCTCCGCCCTCTCCCCCTTCACCCGCCCCCGCCGCTGACCCCTGCGCT
>NZ_PNOZ01000133.1:0-8357 GCF_002879555.1 Verrucosispora sp. ts21
GGGTGGGGGGGTGAGAGCCGGCCCAGCCTGGGTGGGCTGGGCCGGCTGTTGTGCTGGTTGTTGGTCAGCTCTGCTGGGGCGCCGGGCTTTCGGTGATGGTGCCGCCCGGAGCCGGGGCCTCCTCGGTGGAGGTGCCACCCGGAGCCGGCGTGGTGCCGCTCGGGGCCGGCGTGGTGCCACCCGGAGCCGGGACGGTACCGCCCGGGCTGGGCGTGCCGCTCGCGCTGGTCTCCGGCACCGGGATGCCGAGTTCCTCAGCCAACTGCACCAGGGCGTCGTAGTGCGCCTGCAGGACCGGCAGAGCGGTCTGCGCCAGCTGGACCACCTGGGTCTCGGTACCCTGCGAGATCTCCGTCTGGGTGGCCTGGATGGCCTGCAGGTGGCCGGCCAGCCCCTGGGTCACCCAGAGCCGGTCGAACTCCTCACCACTTGCGTTGTTCAGCTGGTCGAGAGCCGTCCGCTGATCAGGAGTGGGCTCGTTCGGCAACTGGACGTTGAGCTGCCCGGCCAGGTCCTTCACCTGCGTGTCGAGATCCTGGTGATCGGTGACGATCATCTGTGCCAGGTCCTTGACCTGCTGGTCCTGGGCCTTCTTCTCCGCAAGCTCGCCGGCCTGCACCTCGTAGAGGTTGACCTGGTGGATCGCTTGCAGGTACTGGGTGTCCTGCTCCGACGGCTGCGCGGCCGCCTGCGCTGCTGCGGCGGGTGCGACACCCACCAGCACCAGTGCGGCCAGCAGGCCGAGGCGTTTGATTCCCAACATGCTTCCTCCCCGTTGAGACGTTGGACCGAACGGATACCCGGCTGACCGGGGTTATTCCTGCGATCCGGTGACGGGCGGGAAGCTCCGACGGGGCGGCGAAGGGAGGGAAAAGGGCGTGGCGCCCGCCGGAGTGATCCGGCGGGCGCCACGTCCCACTGTGCGAGTCGACTCAGCTGCGGCGGCTGTCTCCGCTGCCGATCTCCTCCCGCTCGGCGCGGGGCTCGACCGGCGGGTGCCCCGGCGAGACCGGCGCTTCGGCCGGCTTCTCGATCGGGTAGAAGAAGCCCCGGATGGCCGGGCCGAGGGCCCCGAGCCGGTTCATCTTCTTCGGCACGACCCAACCGGCGTACGGCAGCTCGCCGTGCTCACCACCCGAGCTGAGCGGCTGGTGCACCTCGACGAACCGGCCGTCGGGCAGCCGTCGGATGATGCCGGTCTCCACACCGTGGGCCAGCACCTCCCGGTCGTGCTGCTGCAGGCCGAGGCAGATCCGGTAGGTGATGTAGTACGCCACCGGCGGCAGGACCAGCAGACCGATCCGGCCGGCCCAGGTCATCGCGTTCAGGCTGATGTGGAACTTGTCGGCGATGACATCGTTCGCACCGGTGAGCGTCAGGATCACGTAGAACGTGATGGCCATCATGCCCAGGGCGGTACGGAACGGCACGTCGCGGGGACGCTGGAGCAGGTTGTGGCTCCGGTAGTCCTTCAGGTAGCGAGCCTCCATGAACGGATAGAACAGGGAGAGCATGACCAGGATGCCGGGTAGCACCACTGTCGGCCAGAACAGCGGCGGAATCACGTAGCCGTCGCCGATCGGGATGAAGATCTCCCAGTCCGGCATCAACCGGGTCGAGCCGTCCAGGAACATGACGTACCAGTCGGGCTGGCTGGCCGCGGAGACGACCCACGCCTCGTACGGGCCGAACAGCCAGACCGGGTTGATCTGGAACAGACCGCCCATCAGCGCGATCACGCCGAAGACGACCATGAAGAAGCCGCCCTGCTTGATCGCGTACCGGGGGAACATCCGCTCGCCCACGACGTTGCCGTTGGTCCGGCCCGGGCCCGGCCACTGGGTGTGCTTCTGCTTGAAGACCAGCCCCAGGTGGACGCTGATCAGCGCGACAAGCAGGCCGGGGATGAGCAGCACGTGGGCGATGAAGAACCGGCTGATGATGATCGTGCCGGGGAACTCGCCGTTGAAGACCGACGAGGTCACCCAGGAGCCGATCACCGGGATGGAGAGCATGATCGCCGAGGCGATCCGCAGACCGGTGCCGGAGAGGCCGTCGTCCGGCAGCGAGTAGCCGGTGAAGCCGGCCAGGAAGCCGACCCAGAACAGCAGCGAGCCGATGATCCAGTTGGTCTCCCGCGGCTTGCGGAACGCGCCGGTGAAGAAGACCCGGAGCATGTGCACCACGATCGCGGCCATGAACAGCAGCGCGGACCAGTGGTGCATCTGCCGCATGATCAGGCCACCCCGGACGTCGAACGAGATGTCCAGGGTCGAGGCGTACGCGGCCGACATCGGCGTACCCCGCAGCGGGGCGTAGCTGCCGTTGTAGATGACCTCGGTCATCGCCGGCTCGAAGAAGAACGTCAGGAAGACACCGGTCAGCAGCAGGACGATGAACGAGAAGAGCGCGATCTCGCCCAGCAGGAACGACCAGTGGTCCGGGAAGACCTTGTTCAGCAGCCGGCGCAGCGGGGTCGCTACCTGGAAGCGCTCGTCGACGGCGCGGCCGGTCTTGGCGGGCATTGCCGCCATGTCAAACTTGCGCCGCTTCACGGCCGCTCCCAGAAGTCGGGCCCGACAGCTTCGGTGTAGTCGGACTTCGCCACGAAGTAGCCCTCAGCGTCCACTTCGATCGGCAACTGCGGCAGTCGCCGGCTGGCCGGACCGAAGATGGGCTTCGCGTTGTCGGTGATCAGGAACTGCGACTGGTGGCACGGGCAGAGCAGCCGGTTGGTCTGCTGCTCGTACAGGCTGGCGGGGCAGCCGGCGTGCGTGCAGATCTTCGAGTACGCGGCGTAGTTGCCCCACATGTAGCCGCCGTGGCCCACCCGCTCGTTGTTGCGGCGCGACTCCTCGGCGTCGGCCTCGCGCAGGTGGATCAGCAGGGTGGGCGAGTCGGCGTGCAGGTTGCTGACGCCGTGCTCGATGCCGGGGAAGACGGTGATCTGGCCACCGGCGCTGATGTCCGCCGGCCGGATCGGCCGGCCGTCCTCGCGTACCAGGCGGATCTTCTGCCCGTCCTGCGGGCTGAAGCCGGTGACCATCATCTGGTTGTTCTTGTGCGGGTTGGAGATCAACCCACCCACCAGCGGCGCCGCGGCGACCGCGCCGACCGGCGCCAGGCCGGCCAGCAGCGAGACGCCGAGCAGCGGGCGGCGCTTCACGCCCAGCTCGTCGGCCATGTACGCCATGGTCTGCCCGGTGATCCGCTGGTCGTCGGCGGACACCGCGCCCTCGTGCCGGTCCTGGATCGACACCTCCTTGGGCAGCAACTTCTTGCCCCAGGTGAGGATGCCGAAGCCGAGGCCCAACAGGGCGATTCCGAGGGTGAGGCCGAGCAGCGGGGTGTAGAGCTTGTCGCCGCCGCGACCCATCTCGTACTCCCACGGCCACCAGATGTAGACCACCAGGAAGGCCGTCGCGGCCAGGCCGGTGAGCAGGAACATCGCGGCCACCGTACGGACCAGCCGGCGCTCGGCCTTGCTGCCCGGCATGACCTGCGGCTCGTAGTGCACGATCTCGATGTCGTCCCGGCGAGCGCCCTCACGGACGATGTCGAACTGGCTCAGCCGGGGGTCGTTCACGTCTACCTGCTCGTGGCCCGGGTGGGCCGTGTGGGTGCTCATGCCGCCACCTCGCTCCGCTCGGCGCCGGCACGTGGCGGCACCACAGCACTGACTCGGGAGATCAGTTCGGTCACGACTTGCCTGCGATCCACAGGCTGGTGAAGACCAGCGCGACGATGCCGATCAGGAAGATCGCCACACCCTCGGTCGACGGGCCGTAGCGGCCCAGGTTGAACACGCCGCCCGGGTCACTGTCGTGCTTCAGGGACTGCTGGATGTAGGCGATGATGTCCGCCTTCTGCTCCGGCGTGATCTGGTTGTCGCCGAACACCGGCATGTTCTGCGGTCCGCTCAGCATCGCCGCGTAGATCTGCCGGTCGGTGGCCGGCGAGAGGCTCGGCGCGTACTTGCCGGAGGAGAGGGCACCGCCGCCGCCGCTGAACGCGTGGCACTGCGAGCAGTTGATCCGGTAGAGCTCACCGCCCACCGCGACGTTGCCGTCGGCGTGCAGGTTGTCACCGGCCGGCACGACCGGGCCGCCACCCAACTGCTGGATGTACGCGGCCAACTGGTCGATCTCGTCGGGGCTGAACACCTCGGGCTTGCGCTGCGCCTGGGCCTCCTGCCGAGCCATCGGCATCCGGCCCGTGCTGACCTGGAACTCGACCGAGGCCGCGCCGACGCCGATGAGGCTCGGCCCGCGCCCCTCGACCCCCTGCGCGTTGCGACCGTGGCAGGTCACACAACTCACGTCGAACAGCGCCTTGCCGTCGGCGGCGGCCCCGCTCAACGGCGGGTTGTCCTGCGCCGACGCGCTCGGAGCCAGAAGCGTGTACGCGCCGCCGGCCAGCATCAACGCGGCGACCAGCCGGACCGCGGCACCCAGCCGGCGGCGGCCCCTGCTGCGCACCACGGGCCGCCCGCGCAGCCGCGCGAGCAGACCGCGTCGGCGGTCGTTGTCAGAAGTCATGAGCTGTGTCCTTAACCGGTTGGACCTGTCTCAGGGGGTGGAGCGACGGCGTGCGGGCGCCAAGATCACTGGAGCCAGTAGATCATGGCGTAGAGCCCGATCCACACGACATCGACGAAGTGCCAGTAGTACGACACGACGATCGCCGAGGTGGCCTGGGCTGGGGTGAACCGACCCATCGTGGTACGGATCATGAAGATCACGAAGGCGATCAGACCACCGATCACGTGCAGGCCGTGGAAGCCGGTGGTGAGGTAGAACATCGAGCCGTAACCGTCTTCGTTGATCTTGATGCCGTGGTGCACCAGCTCGCGGTACTCGTTCGCCTGACCCATCACGAAGATCAGACCCATCACGAAGGTGATCGTGAACCAGCGCCGCAGCGCGTGCACGTCACCTCGCTCCGCCGCGAAGACGCCGATCTGGCAGGTGATCGAGGAGAGCACCAGGATCAACGTGAAGGTCGTCGCGTACGGGACGTTGAGTACCGCGGTGTGCTTCTCCCACTGCTCCGGCGCCGCCGCGCGGATGGAGAAGTACATCGCGAACAGCGCCGCGAAGAACATGAGTTCGCTGGAGAGCCAGACGATCGTCCCGACGCTGACCATGTTGGGACGCGTCAGAGAGTGGATCCGGCTCTTGTCAATGGCTGGGGCCGCAGTCACGCGGTCATTATTGCCCTTGACCACGGCCGGCGATCAGCGGGGGGCCAAACCCGAGGACAGATGGCCCGATCGGTACCGTCCGGTTCGCCTGACCTAGGCTGATTGGCGTGCTGCACGTCGATCCGATCTTCCTGGCCGCACCGGCCGCGCCGCAGCTCACGGCGGGCCTGCCCGGCCCCGGCGGCGCCTCGGTGCTGGCGGCCGAGGGCGCCCTGCCGCCGTTCTCGGTGACCAGTGTGGTCACCGAGGCCCGGCTGGACAACTGGCTCGCCGTCGTCCTGGTGCTCGCCGCCGGCCTCTACCTCTACGGAGTGAACCGCCTGCGGGTACGCGGCGACCGCTGGCCGGTCGCGCGTACGGTCTTCTTCCTGGGGCCCGGCCTCGGCGGCATCGCCTCGGTCACCCTCACCGGCCTGGGCGCGTACGACACCACGCTGCTGTCGGTGCACATGGTCCAGCACATGGTGCTGTCCATGGTGTCGCCGATCTTCCTGGCGTTGGGCGCACCGGTGACCCTGGCCCTGCGGACGCTGCCGACCAGCCCGCGCAAGCGACTGCTCGCGGTGGTACACAGCCGGATCGCCCGGATCTACAGCTTCCCGCTGGTGGCGTTCGCCATCTTCGTGGTCAACCCGTTCGCGCTCTACTTCACCGACCTGTACCGCTACACGCTGGAACACGGCTGGGCGCACGAACTGGTGCACGCGCACTTCATCATGACCGGCTGCGTGTTCTTCTGGCCGCTGCTCGGCCTGGACCCGCTGCCGGGCCGCTGGCCGCACCCCGCCCGGGCGCTGCTGATGCTGCTGTCGGTGCCGTTCCACACCGTGCTCGGGCTGACCATCATGCAGAGCAGCACCCTCTTCGGCGGCGACTGGTACCCCTCGCTGGGCCTGAGCTGGGCCGATCCGCGGGAGGACCAGGTGCTCGCCGGCGGCATCCTCTGGGCCGGTGGCGAGTTCGTCAGCGTGACCATGCTCGCCGTCCTGGTCGTGCAGTGGATGCGCCACGCCGAACGGGAGGCCCGCCGGGTCGACCGCGAACTGGACCGCCAGGAGGCCCGCCAGCGCGCCACCGAGGCCACCGGCTGACCTCGCCGACCGTCACGGGGGGCGTGCGGCACAGGGCACACCGACCGGTACGATCGGCCACGCAGCTACGAGGTGAAAGCCGTCTCGAAGCCATCAGCGGGCGGGTCATCCGGCTCGCCGCGATCCTCGGTGGCGAGCGGCAGGAAGCGAAGCGGAGTGTCGGCATGAGCGATCGTCTGTGCACCGTCGTGCTCTACAGCGACGACCCGCAGGTACGGGACCGGATGCGGCTCGCCGTCGGCACCCGCCCCGCGGCCGATCTGCGCATCGAGTTCGTCGAGGCGTCCACCTACGCCGAGTGTGTCCGGCTGGTCGACGACTACGAGATCGACCTGATGCTGCTCGACGGCGAGGCCTCTCCCGGTGGCGGCATCGGCATCGCCCGGCAGATCAAGGACGACTTCGACGAGGCGCCCCCGACCTGTGTGGTGATCGCCCGGGCCGCTGACCGCTGGCTCGCCGCGTACGCCGAGGTCGACGCCACCCTGGTTCACCCGCTCGACCCGGTGACGGCCGCCGCCACCGTGACCGAGCTGCTGCGGACGCACGCGCCCGCCGCCTGACGTTCCGCACCGGCACCGCCACGGCGCCGGGACGAGCCGGCGCCGGTCCCCACCCGCACTCGTCTGCTCGGGAGGCCCGCAATGGGCGAACGGACCTGGCCGCACCTGCTCACCGCGCTGCTGCGCGGGGATGAACTCTCCGCCGCCGACACCGCCTGGGCGATGGGCGAGATCATGTCCGGCGCGGCGGCGCCGGCTCAGATCGCCGGCTTCGCCGTGGCGCTGCGCGCCAAGGGCGAGACACCGGCGGAGTTGGGCGGGCTGGTGGAGGCGATGCTCAGCCGCGCCGTCCCGGTCGTCCTCCCCGAGCAGGTACGCGCCAGCGCGCTGGACGTGGTCGGCACCGGCGGAGACCTCGCCCACACTGTGAACATCTCCACGATGACCGCCCTGGTCGTCGCCGGTGCCGGGGTACGCGTCGTCAAGCACGGCAACCGGGCCGCCTCCTCCTCCTGCGGCACCGCCGACCTGCTGGAGTTCCTCGGCGTACCGCTGGATCTCGGCCCCGAGCAGGTGGCTCGGTGTGTGGCCGAGGCGGGCATCGGATTCTGCTTCGCCGCCCGGTTCCACCCCGGCATGCGCCACGCCGGCCCGGTCCGCCGGGAGCTGGGCGTACCCACCGCGTTCAACTTCCTCGGCCCGCTGACCAACCCGGCTCGTCCCCGCGCCGGCGCGGTCGGCTGCTTCGACGCCACCATGGCTCCGGTGATGGCCGCCGTGTTCGCCGCCCGAGGCGACTCGGTGCTGGTGATGCGCGGCGAGGACGGCCTGGACGAGTTCAGCACCGCCGCGCCGACCCGCTTCTGGGTCGCCCAGAGCGGCACCGTCAGGGAAACCCTGGTCGACGCGACCGACCTCGGGGTACCCCGGGCCACCCTCGCTGACCTGCGGGGCGGTGACGCCTCGTACAACGCGCAGGTGGCCCACCGTCTGCTCGCCGGTGAGCCCGGCCCGGTCCGCGATGCCGTCCTGGTCAACGCCGCCGCGGCGCTGGCCACCCAGGGCCCGCTGGACGGCGACCTCACCACCGCGCTCCGCGCCGGCCTGGACCGGGCCGCCGAGTCGATCGACTCCGGCGCCGCCGCCCGCACCCTGGACCACTGGATCAAGGTCGCCCAGACCGCCCAGACCGCCTGACCACCCCACTCGCCCCCTCCGTGGGGCGGCAGAAGTGTCGGACCGACGTGGGAAACTACAGGTGAGTAATTCCCACGATCGTCCCTCGGCCCCGCACCGTCGAGCCGGAACGCAGCGGTCCCCTCGCTGAGCCGGCCGCCCCGGCACCCCCGCCGGCCGGCAAGCGCCGCCGCACCCCGGGCCGAGCAGCAGGAGGAGTCTTCATGGCCGAGCGCGAGCTGCACTGCGACACCTGCGAGAGCCCACAACTGTTCGAGGTGCCCCCCTGCCTCGACGGCCACGGCCCCACCTGCCCCGAACTGGCCTGCACCCGCTGCGGCACCGCCCTCTTCCTCGCCCCCACCCCCACCCCCACTCCCCTCC
>NZ_PNOZ01000134.1:0-7935 GCF_002879555.1 Verrucosispora sp. ts21
GTGTGGCGTAGGGCGCAGGGGGGTGTGGGGCGCGGGGTGGGGGTTAGCCTAGGCCGCCTTGGACGCCGATGAGGGTGCCGATGGCGTAGGTGGCTGCTGCAGCGGCGGTGCCCAGGAGCAGTTGGCGCAGGCCACCGGTCCACCAGCGACGGTTGGTGAACCGGGAGACGACCGCGCCGGCGACGAAGAGGCCGAGCCCGCCGACCGCCAGGGCCAGCACCAGGCTCGTCGCACCGAGCAGGTACGGCAGCAGTGGCACCAGCGCGCCGACGGAGAAGCAGAGGAACGACGAGGTCGCCGCCGTCCACGGGTTCGGCTGTTCGTCCGGGTTGACGCCCAGTTCCTCCTGCACGTGTACGCGCAGCGCCGTCTCCGGGTTGCGGCGGATCGCCTCGGCCATCTGCCGGGCGAGGTCCTCCGGCAGACCTCGGGCGACCCAGATCTCGGCCAGTTCCCTGGCTTCGCCCTCGGGGTTGCGTTCCAGTTCGCGCCGTTCCTTGGCCACCTCGGCGGCGATCTGCTCGTTGGCCGACCGGACGCTTGTGTACTCCCCGAGCGCCATCGAGATCGCGCCGGCGACCAGACCGGCGGTGCCGGTCAGCACGATGTTGCGCGGCGACACCCCGCCGCCGCCCACGCCCGCGATCAGCGCGATGTTGGTGACCAGGCCGTCCATCGCCCCGAAGACGGCCGGCCGCAGCCAGCCGCCCGAGACGTCCGCGTGATGCGGCTCCCGCAGCGCCGCCGGAGTCTCGGTCACGGCAGGGTCAGGATCTCGTGACCGTCCTCGGTCACCACGAGGGTGTGCTCGAACTGGGCGGTCCACTTGCGGTCCTTGGTGACCACCGTCCAGCCGTCGTCCCAGAGGTCGTACTGGTAGGTGCCGAGAGTGATCATGGGCTCGATGGTGAAGGTCATGCCCGGCTCCATCACGTCGGTGGGCCGAGGGCTGTCGTAGTGCGGCACGTAGAGCCCGCTGTGGAACGCCTCACCGATGCCGTGGCCGGTGAAGTCGCGGACCACCCCGTAACCGAACCGCTTGGCGTACGACTCGATGACCCGGCCAATGACGTTGATCTGGCGGCCCGGGGCGACCGCCCGGATGCCGCGCATCATCGCCTCGTGGGTCCGCTCGACGAGCAGCCCGGCTTCCTCGCTGACCTCACCGACGCAGAAGGTGGCGTTGGTGTCGCCGTGCACGCCACCGATGAAGGCGGTGACGTCGACGTTGATGATGTCGCCGTCGGCCAGCACTGTCGAATCCGGGATGCCGTGACAGATCACCTCGTTGAGACTGGTGCAGCAGGACTTCGGGAAGCCCTTGTAGCCAAGTGTCGACGGGTACGCGTCGTGATCGACGAGGAACTCGTGCACCACCCGGTCGATCTCGTCGGTGGTGACGCCGGGCTTGCAGTGCTCCCCCGCGAGCTGCACCGCCTGGGCGGCGATCCGCCCGGCGACCCGCATCTTCTCGACGGTCTCCGGAGTCTGCACGTGCGACCCCTGCCACGGCCGGGGCGCCTTCTTACCGACGTACTCGGGCCGGGCGATGTTGGCGGGCACCTGCCGCCACGGGGATTGCCTGCCTGGGGTCAGCGGCGCACGGACGGTCATGCGCCAAGCCTATCGCCGAGCGCTCGGTGACCCCCAACACCGTCCGGGACCGACGGTTGTTGCCACACCAGGGACGCTGTGTCAAGGTGTCTGCGTGGATCAAGGGAGCGCACCTCCCGTCTTCTCCGCCGTGGCGGAGACCGACGGTGATCACCTCGTTGTGGTGGTCACCGGTGAGGTCGACATGGCCACCGCCGACACCATGTTGCAGGCCGCGCTCCGCGAGTCGGCGGCCCGGGTGACCCTCGACCTGCGGGCGGTCACCTTCTTCGACTCGGCGGCCATCCATGCGGTGGTTCGACTCGCCGGCCAGTATCCGGGCACCCTTACCGTGCTGCCCTCCCGACAGGTCACCCGGGTGCTGGAGATCGCCGGGCTGGGCGGGCAACCCTGGCTGCCGCCAGGCTGACCGGCCGATCGACGCGAAGATCACCGGCGGCGATCGGGAGGGAACTCAGTCCTCCAACCGTCGGCGCAGGGTGACCTGCGTCCCTTCCGGGGTGTGGTCGACCGACAGCTCCCCGAGTGCCCGGATCAGCGACAGGCCCCGGCCCCGGAAGCCCGAGCCGGTCGACTTGCGCCACCGGCCGGTGTCCCGCACCGTCGCCACGACCTCCCGGTTCTCCACCGACACCTCGATGTCGATCACCGGCTCCACCGGGTCGACCGGATGCTCGATCGCGTTCGCCGCCGCCTCGGAGACCGCCACGGTGAGGTCGAACAGGTCGGTCTCGCTCACCTCGTGCGCGACGAGGAAGTCCTCCAGTCGCTTGCGGAGCACGCTCAGCCGGGTCGGGTCGGCGGGCAGCCGCAGCGCGAACCGGTTGAGTTCGGTGGCCTCCAGAGCGAGCACCGCCACGTCGTCGCGGCGTGGCCGGTCGGCGACCCGGTTGACCACCGTGTCGACCAGATCCGCCACGTGTTCGCTCGCCTGGGCGGCGTCGGCCCGCAACTGGGCCAGGGCCACGTCGATGGCGACCTGCCGGTCCTCGATCAGCCCGTCGGTGTAGAGCAGCAGCCGGTCGCCGGCCCGCAGTTCACCGGAGACCGTCTCGTACGCCGCGCCGGGGATCGCGCCGACCGGCGGACCGAGGGCCCGGTCGTGCAGGAAGGTCACGTCGCTGCCGCGGATCAGCAGCGGGGACGGATGACCGGCGTTGGCGTAGCGCAACTGACCGGTACGCGGGCTGAACCAGAGGCAGAAGACCGTGGCGAAGGTACGCGACCCGGTGGAGTCCACCAGCCGGTTCAACCGGGTCAGCGACTCGCCCGGGGCGAACCCCTCCAGCACGTACGCCCGCAGTGCGTTGCGCAGCTGGCCCATTGCCGCCGCGGCCGGCACACCCTTGCCGACCACATCGCCGATCACCAGGACGAGTTCGTCGTCGTCACGGGCGACGACGTCGTACCAGTCGCCGCCCACCTCGACGTCGGCGCTACCCGGCAGGTAGCGGCTGGCGACCACGGTGCCGGGCAGTTGCGGCAGCGTACGGGGCAGCAGACTGTGTTGCAGGGTGGTGGCGATGCGGTGCTCGGCCTCGTAGAGCTGAGCGTTCTCCAGGCGGACGCCGACCAGCCGGGCCAGTTGGGTCAACGCGGCCTCGTCGGTGCCGATGCCGTCCACGGACGGCCGCCACACCCGCAGCTCACCGAGCTGTCGTCCGGCGACACCGGTCAACGGCAGTACGAAGGACGGGTCGACCGGCGCGGTACCGCCGCCGTCGGCCTCGTACCGTGCCCCGCCGGCGGCGACCACGACCCGGACGGCCTCGGCGAGGCTGAGCGCGTGCCGGGCCGCGACCTGGAGCACGTCGGCCGTGGACCGGGCGGTGTTCACCGCGACCGCGGCGTCGGCGAGGGCGCGCAGCCGCCGGATGATCTGGCCACGCAACTGGCCGAGTTCCACATTGGCGCGGACCCGGGCGATCAACTCCTGCCCGGAGAAGGGCTTGGTCAGATAGTCGTCTGCGCCGACCGACAGCCCGGCCACCTCCTCGGCGGAGCCGGCCCGGGCGGAGAGCAACACGATCGGGACGTACCGGGTGCGGGGGTCCGCGCGCAGCGCGGCGACCAGGCCGAATCCGTCCAGCCGAGGCATCATCACGTCGGTGAGCACCAGGTCGAAGGCGACCTCGGTGGCCACTCTCAGCGCCTCGACACCGTCGGTGGCGGTCACCACTTCCCAACTCGGCGCGAGCAGCCGGGCCACGTGTTCCCGCAGGTCGGGGTTGTCGTCGACGACCAGGATGCGGCCGTGCGACTCGGCCGGGGCCGGTCCAGGGGTGGGCGTGGCGTGGTCGTCGCTGGTCCACCGGGCCGACTCGGCCACGAACAGCGGAGCATGTCGCGGCTCGTGCTCGGTGGGGTCGGCGTCGGCGACCCGGTCGGCGGGCAGGTGTGCGGTGCCGAACGGGATGGTGACCGCGAAGGTGCTGCCCTTGTCGACCTGACTGCTCGCGCTGACCTGCCCGCCGTGCATCTCGACCAGTTCACGGACCAGCGCGAGCCCGATCCCGGTGCCCTCGTGGCTGCGCGACCGCACCCCCGGCACCCGGTGGAAGCGTTCGAACACGTGCGGCAGTTCGTCCGGGTGGATGCCCACACCGGTGTCGGTGACCTCCAGCCGGGCCGCCCCGTCGACCGACCGGACCCGGATCTGGATCTCGCCTTCGAAGGTGAACTTCACGGCGTTGGAGACCAGATTGAGGACGATCTTCTCCCACATGTCCTGGTCGACGTAGACCGGCTCGGCCAACGGCGGACAGTCCACCACCAGGCGTACGCCGGTGCGTTCGGTGGCCGAGCGGAAGGTGCTGGCCAGCCTGCCGGTGTAGTCGGCCAGGTCGGTCGGCTCGTAGTGGGCGGCCAGCCGGCCCGACTCCAGGCGGGAGAAGTCCAGCACGGTGTTGACCAGCTTGAGCAGGCGCAGCCCGTTGCGGTGCATGACGGTGAGCCGCTGGGTGTACGCCTCCGGCAGCTCGGGATCGGCGAGCATCTCCTCCAACGGGCCGAGCACGAGCGTCAGCGGCGTACGGAATTCGTGGCTGACGTTGGCGAAGAAGTTGGTCTTCGCGAGGTCCAGCGCGGCCAGTTCGGCGGCCCGGGCCCGCTGCTGCTCGTACGCCCGTTGTTTGCCGACCGCCCGGGAGATCTGGGCGGCTACCAGCTCGAAGAAGGTGCGGTAGTCGTCGGTGAACGGCAGCCGACGGGCCACGCCGAGCACCAGCACCCCGGCGGGTTCGTTCGTCGCGCTGATCGGCAGCACCATCACCTCGTCGGCGGCCCCGGCGGGTACGCGCCCGAGCAGGTCGACGGTGGGCACCGTGGCGGCGACCCCGGTCATCGCGACCTCGACCAGCCGGCTCGGCGGATCGGCGGGCCCGGTGTCGATCCCGGTCATCCCGGCCCGACGCAGGTGCCCGTCGCCGTCGTCGAGATACAGCAGCGCGAAGGGTGCGTCCGCGCGATGCCGGTCGAGCACGGCCGTGACGGCGCGGCCGAGGTCCTCGATGCTGCCCGGGTCGGCCAGTTCCGACCCGAGTTCGGCCAGGGCACGCAGCCGGCGTTCACCGAGCACCCGGCCGGTGGTCTCGCTGCAGATGCAGAGGACGCCGTGGATGCCCCCGTCCGCACCACGGATCGGGTCGTAGGAGACGTCGAAGTAGACGTCCTCGACGAAGCCGTGCCGGTCGAGCAGAAAATGATGGTCCTGCGCCTGGTACGCCTCGCCGTCGCGCAGCACCCCGGTCAGCAGCGGCCCCAGCACCTCCCAGGTCTCTGCCCAGTGTTCGCGGGCCGGCTGCCCGAGCACGGCCGGATGCTTGTCGCCGATGGTCGGCCGGTAGGCGTCGTTGTAGAAGGCACGTAGCTCCTCGCCCCAGAACACGACGATCTGCGCCTTGGAGGCAAGCATCGTGCTCAACGCGTTGCCCAGCGCGTCGGGCCACTGCTCCGGGACGCCCAGCGGGCTGGCCGACCAGTCATGATCACGCAGCAACCGGCCCATCTCGCCGCCCCCGGCGAAGGCCGCCGCGAGGAGGGGCGAGATCCGGCCGTCCGTCCCGGACGGATGGCTGACGTCCGCACCCCCTTGGGCCGAGTTCATGCAGCCTCCCCGGCCGTCCACATGCGCTCCGATCATCTCTGCCGCGTCCGCCTTCTACCCCGACGGACCAGCAACGTAACGCATCACGGCTGTTAGACGCTGATTAGCGCCGTCAGGTCCGCGACACCACCCGAGGCGATCACCGAGAGAGTGACCACCGTCACAACGGGGTGACGTACGCCCCGGTGATCCCACCATCCACCACGAACTGTGCAGCGGTCATGAACGATGCGTCATCGCTGGCCAGGAACGCCACCGCGGCGGCGATCTCACTCGGCTCACCGAACCGCCCCATCGGTACGTGCACCAGCCGCCGCGCGGCGCGTTCCGGGTCGGCTGCGAACAGCTCCCGCAGCAGCGGGGTGGCCACCGGCCCGGGACACAGGGCGTTGACCCGGATGCCCTCCCGGGCGAACTGCACGCCCAGCTCCCGGGTGAGCGCCAGCACCCCACCCTTGCTCGCGGTGTAGGCGATCTGCGACGTGGCGGCACCCATCAGCGCCACGAAGGAGGCGGTGTTGATGATCGACCCGCGCCCCTGCCGGCGCATGGGCGGGATCACGTACTTGCAGCAGAGGTAGACGCTCGTGGTGTTGACCCGCAGCACCCGTTCCCAGGCGTCCAGGCCGGTCTCCAGGATCGAGTCGTCGTCCGGCGGGGAGATGCCGGCGTTGTTGAAGGCGATGTCCACCCGCCCGTACCGCTCGACCACACCGTCGAAGAGGGCCCGCACCGCCGCCTCGTCGGCCACGTCGGCCGCGACGAAGCTGCCGTCCACCTCCTCGGCGGCGGATCGACCGGCCTCGGCGTCGATGTCGACGCAGACCACCTTCGCTCCCTCGGCGGCGAACCGGCGTACCGTGGCCAGCCCGATTCCGCTGGCCGCTCCGGTCACCACGGCGACCCGGTCCTGCAACCGTCCCGGCATGCTCACTCCTCTGTGCTGATGAACACGTTCTTGACGTCGGTGAAGGCGTGCAGCGCGTCGGGGCCCAGCTCCCGTCCCAGCCCGGAGCGCTTCATGCCGCCGAACGGGGTCCAGTAGCGCACCGAGGAGTGCGAGTTGACGCTGAGGTTGCCCGCCTCGACCGCCCGGGCCACCCGCAGCGCCCGACCCACGTCCCGGGTCCAGATCGAGCCGGACAGGCCGTACTCGGTGTCGTTAGCCAGCCGGATGGCGTCCGCCTCGTCGTCGAACGGGAGCACCGAGACCACCGGGCCGAACACCTCCTCCCGCCAGTGCCGGTCGGCGGGCGAGTCGGTGAGCAGCACCGTCGGGGCGTACCAGTAGCCGGGGCCGCTGGGGCAGTCGCCGGTGAAGGCGACCCGGGCGTCATCGACGTAGCCGGCGACCCGGTCGCGGTGCCCGGCCGAGATGAGCGGCCCCATCTCGGTCTCCTCGGCCGCCGGGTCACCGACCCGGAAGGCCCGCACCGCCGGTTCGAGGAGTTCGAGGAAGCGGTCGTACACCGACCGCTGCACCAGCAGCCGGGAGCGGGCGCAGCAGTCCTGGCCCGCGTTGTCGAAGACGCCGTACGGCGCGGTCGCCGCCGCCCGTTCCAGGTCCGCGTCGGCGAAGACCACGTTCGCCGACTTGCCGCCCAACTCCAGGGTCAGCCGTTTCACCTGGGCCGCGCAGCCAGCCATGATCCGCGTGCCGACCTCGGTGGAGCCGGTAAAGACGATCTTGCGTACGGCGGGATGGGTGACGAACCGTTCGCCGACCACGTCACCCCGACCGGGCAGTACGGAGAACACCCCCTCGGGCAGGCCCGCCTCCAGCGCCAACTCGGCCAGCCGCAGCGCGGTCAGCGGGGTCAACTCGGCGGGTTTGAGCACCACCGTGTTGCCGGCGGCCAGGGCCGGGGCGAAACCCCACGCGGCGATGGGCATCGGGAAGTTCCACGGCACGATCACCCCGACCACGCCCAACGGCTCGTGGAAGGTGACGTCCAGCCCGCCCGGCACCGGGATCTGCCGTCCGGTCAGCCGCTCCGGCGCGCCCGCGTAGTAGTCGAGCACGTCCCGCACGTTGCCCGCCTCCCAGCGCGCATTGCCAACGGTGTGCCCGGCATTACGCACCTCCAGCCCCGCGAGTTCCTCCAGATGCGCATCCACCACCGACGCGAACCGCCGCAGCATCCGCGCCCGCTCCCCCGGCGCCACCCCCCGCCACCGCTCGAACGCCACCCCCGCCCGCGCAACCGCCCCGTCGA
>NZ_PNOZ01000135.1:0-7842 GCF_002879555.1 Verrucosispora sp. ts21
CACCTGACTCACTTCGAATACCGCTACCTACCCGAATCTTGCTGAGATCACCTGATTGGACGAGATCCCTCGATGGCGTCTGGGGCGTAGGTGCCTGTTCCGCATGTCGAGGTCGGGCCGACTGTCCTCAGCTCGATTGGGCACTAGAGAAGTACGCCGATCTTGCGTCAGTGATGTTGCAGAAGGGGTGACCTGCGAGTCTCCAAGATCAACATCGTTTCGACCCCTCTGGTGGGTCAGGAGCCTACCGTCCACCAGTCACAGTGGAATTGATCTTTAATATAGTTATCCTCATCTGTATAACGAAACAGCCACGAACTTCAAGATCACCCGGTCCGTTGGTTGGGTGATCTTGATGTGTCTGGGTCTGGTTCGTTGGCTGCTGTCCGCCAGGTGGCCTGAGAGCGCCGGAGGGCGAGCGGCTACCTGGTGAGGGTCAACGGGTGGGGTGGCCGCGTACGCCGCTCAGTGCGCCCCTGGTGGCCCAACTTCTGTCGATCATCAGTAGCGACGTGATGATCATGCAAAACCACAGGTCATGGCAGTTGTAATCATGATCGGCAAGAGTAACCCAGAGTGACTATCTCTCTATCTGAAAACTGCCCAACGGGTGTACACGAAGTAGCGGCTCTCGCCGGCGACCGGGCGCAGCAGCTCGAAGCCGAGGAATCCGGGCGAATTCTGCACGGCCTGCGCCCGCGCGGCGAACCGCTTCTCCAACTCCTCGCCGGCCCCCGGCGGTACGTCGATTGCGTTGATCTTCACGACTGCCATGCCCTCACCCTAGACGCGCCCAGCGCCTGCCACGGCGCAGAGCCGCTCCTTCGCCCCCGGTCAGAACGTCTCGACGATCGGGGTGGGGCTGGCGTCGACGACGATCGGGGCGTGGTCGGAGGGCGACTTGCCCTTGCGGGCCTCCCGGTCCACGTACGCCGAGCGGACCGTACGGGCGAACGGCGCCGAGGCGTACACCAGGTCGATCCGCATGCCCTTGTTCTGGTGGAACATCCCGGCCCGGTAGTCCCAGTAGGTGAACGGGTGCGGCCCCTTCATCGGGGTGGGCACCACGTCGACGAGGCCGAGGTCACGCAATGCGGCCAGGGCGGCCCGCTCGGCCGGCGTGACGTGGGTCGACGTGGCGAACAGCGCCGGATCCCACACGTCGTCGTCGGTCGGGGCGACGTTGAAGTCGCCGCAGACCGCCAGGGCCGTTCCGTCGGTCAGTTCGGCGTCCAGCGCGTCCCGCAGCGCCGCCAGCCAGGCCAGCTTGTAGGCGTAGTGCGGGTCGTCGGGGGTGCGGCCGTTCGGCACGTACACCGACCAGACGCGTACCCCGTCGCAGGTGGCGGCGATGGCTCGGGCCTCGGGCTCGGGGAAGCCGGGCTCACCGGGAAAGCCGACAGTGACGTCGGACAGGCCGATCCGGGACAGGATGGCCACCCCGTTCCACCGGCCGTCGCTGTGGCTGGCCACGGTGTAACCCAGGTCGCCCACCTCGGCCACCGGGAAGGCGCCGTCGGGGCACTTGGTCTCCTGAAGGCAGACCACGTCCGGCTCGGTGCCGGCGAGCCAGTCCAGCAGCCGGGGCAGGCGGGCCTTCACCGAGTTCACGTTCCAGGTCGCCAGACGCATGGTGCCAGCCTGCCGTATCGGGGGCGGCTCCGTGCGCCGCCACCCTGAGGTTGTTAACAGGGGGCCCCTGCTCTGCACCAGGCGTTAACAAGGGGCCCTTCCTTACATCCTCATTCGTTGTTGGGGCGGGTCTGCTCGGCGAGGAAACGCTCCAGTTCGGCGCCGAGCTCCTCCGCGGTGGGCAGGGGGCCGTTCTCCGCCGCCAGCAGGTTCTTGCCTTCCCGACCCCGGGCGTACGCGTCGTACTGCTCCTCCAGCGCCTGGACCAGCGTGGCGGCCTCCTCGCTCTGCGCCACCTGACGGTCGATCTCCACCCGGACCGCCTCGGCGGCCGAGCGCAGCCCGTCGCGGGGCAGCAGCAGCCCGGTGCTGCGCGACACCGAGGCGAGCAGCACCTCGGCGGCGGCCGGGTACTCGGCCTGCGCCACGTAGTGCGGCACGTGCGCGGCGAAGCCCAGGGCGTCCCGACCGGCCTCACCGAGGCGGAACTCCAGCAGGTGACCCACGCTGCCGGGCACCTGGACCCGCTGCAGCCACGGCTCGTAGCCGACGATCAGCTCGCGGCGGGTGGCGTGCGCGGTCACTCCGGCGGGCCGGGTGTGGGGCACCGCCATCGGGATCGAGTTGAGCCCGACGGTGAGGCGTACGTCCAGCCGGGTGGAGAGCCCGGCGACGGCGGCGACGAACCGTTCCCACTGCAGGTCCGGTTCCGGCCCGGTGAGCAGCAGGAAGGGGGTCTCGTCGTCGTCGTGCAGCAGGTGCAGCACCAACTCGGGCGTGTCGTAGCTTTCCCAGTGATCCTCCACGAAGGTCATCACCGGGCGGCGGGAACGGTAGTCGAAGAGTTGGTCCAGGTCGAAGCGGGCGATCGGACGGGACTCCAGCGAGGTCAGCAGCTGCTCGCGGGCCAGCCGGCTGGCGTTGCCGGCGTCGACGAAACCGGTGAGTGCCTGGATCAGTACCGGTTGTCCGAGGTCGGGCAGATCGTCGGTGAGTTCGTAGAGCTCGTGTGGGTCGAGCACCGGTGCGGCCTCCCTGGTTGCGCGTAACGGGTCACCTTCGTTCACGGCTCCCCGATCGCCAGAACGTACCCGCCATCCTGGCGCATTCCTGCCGCGCCGGTCCGCGCGGCCCGGATTCGACCCGACCCTGCCTGAATAAGGCGTTGCGGTGTCGGGGTACACATGAGTCGGCACCACGGAAGGGAGAGTCGATGAGCGACCCGGCTGCGGCCGACGGACAGCCCGGTATCCCGGCGACTTCGGGACCCCGGCCCGCCGGCGACGCCCCCGAGACGCCACCGGTCACCCTCTGGGACCGGATGCGCCAGGACCCGCAGTACGCCCCCGAGCATCTCGCGTTGGAGGCGGTGCGCCGGCTCGGCCCGGAGGCCGCCGGTTGGGTCCGGCAGGCCCGCGCCCAGCGGCCCGAGGTCACCGCCGAAGCCCTCGCCGAGCAGGCGGTACGCCGGTTCGTCAACCAGGCTCGGCTCTCCGGTGCCGTCTCCGGCGCCGCCGGGCTGCCCGGCGCGGTGCTCGACGTCGGCGTGCTCGCCTGGACGCAGGCCCGCATGGTGCTGCACATCGCCGCCGCGTACGGCGTCGATCCGGCGCACCCGGACCGCGCCGCCGACCTGCTGGTCCTGCAGAAGGTGCACAAGGCGGCGGCGAGTGCCCGGCTGGCCCTGGGGGTGGCGGCGGGCCGGGAACGGGCCGGGGCGCTGTTCGGCGGTGGCGGCCAGACGACACTCGGCCGGGCGATGCTGCGGCTGGGTGTCCGGCTCGCCCAGATGGCCGGGGTACGGGCCGCGAAGCGGGTCTTCGCCAAGATCGTGCCGGGCGCCGCCATCATCCTGGGGACCTGGGCGAACTCCTCGGCCACCAAGAACCTCGCCGAGCGCTCGCGCGCCCACTACCGCCAGCACGGTGACCCGCACATTCCCCAGCCCCGCCGTTCTCCCGAGGCCGACGATCAGTCGGCGTAGCCGGAGGACCGCCAGGTCACCTCGGCCAGCCGGGACTGGCCGGCGGTGTTGGGGTGGAAGTAGTCCAACGGGTTGACCAGGTCCAGGTCGAACTTGACCCGGTGCACCGCGCCGCCGTCGTAGCGGCAGCGGGACCCGTAGGCGCGGCAGGCGGCCGACAGTTGCCTGTTGTAGGCGGCGACCCGCTCCTTGAACGCCGCCCGGCGGGCCCGGTCGGCCGCCGCCGTCGACGTGGGGTCGGCCAGCAGCGCCGGACAGACGCCGCGTCGCCAGGCCCGGGCCGCCCGTGAGTCGTCGTGCCCGACCTCCCAGAGCCGGTACAGGTTGGGGATGCTGACCACCAGCACCCGCGCCTTGGGACGGCCGTCGCGCAGCACCCGCAGGCCACGGTCCACCTCGGCCCGGAACTCGGGCACCGGGGTCATCGCCTCGATCGTGCCCCGGCAGGCGTCGTTGGCGCCGATCAGCACCGTCACGTAGTCGGCCCGGTCGCGTACCGCCGCCTCCGCCTGACCGGCCAGCGCGGCGGCCCGGGCGCCCGGGCGGGCATGGTTGTACGCCTTGTCGCGCAGGCCCGGGTTGCGGTCGAGCAGCCGCCGGTAGTGGCTGTCGACCCGCAGCCCCGACCCGGTCGACCAGGAGTTGCGTTCGCAGGAGGTGAGCACGAGGCAGGAGCCGAAACCGGTGGTGATGGAGTCACCGAGGGCGGCGACCACCTTGGGGGAGCCGGGCTGGGCGCTGCCGGTCGGCCGTGGTGTCACCTCTCCGCCCGCCTCGCAGGCCAACGCGACCAACGCGAGCAGGCAGACGGCGGCCGTTGTCCAGCGTCCCGGCATGACTTCCCCAGCCTCATAGCGCGCAGCAATGGCATGGTGACTGTACGCGTGGGTCCGGTGACGTTCGTGCCGCCTTGTCGGAGATGTGGCAGACCCCTGTCGCCGGGGCGGTGAGCGTGTTAAACGGCACCGGATCCGGTGCCGACGGTTAGGCCGGGTGCTGTCGGGTAGGTGGGAGTGATGACGAGATCACAGCCCCGGCGTGCCCGCGGCACGGTCGGCCACGCGAACAGCGCGCTCAACCTGCGGCTCGTGCTGGCCGGCTTCGGGCTCGTCACCATGGTCGTCTTCGCGGTGCTGGCGTTCCGCGCCGAACTGGCCTGGCTCGGCGTCGCCTGCGTGATCTTCGCGGTGGTCGCGGTCGTCGACCTGGCCGTCATCCAACGCCGCCGTGCCGCCCGCCGCCGTGAGGAGCCCGGCGTACGGCACTCGCTCTTCGAGTGACGGGAGAAAAGCCCTGATGACCATCGCCACCACGAACCCCCTCACCGGCCAGGTGCTCAAGACCTACGAGCCGATGTCGGACGAGCAGCTCAGCGGTGCGATCGAACGGGCCGACCTGGCGTACCAGCAGTTGCGCGGCACCACGATCGAGCAACGCGGGCAGTGGTTGACCGCGGCGGCGGACCTGATGGAGGCCGAACGCGACGACATCGGCCGGCTGATGACCACCGAGATGGGCAAGACGTACGCCGCCGCCAGGGCCGAGGTCAGCAAGTGCGCCGCCGCCTGCCGCTTCTACGCCGCCCGTGCCGCCGAGTTCCTCGCCGACGTCCCGGCCGACGCGACGGCGGTCTCCGCCATCCGGGCGTTCGTCCGCTACCAGCCGATCGGGCCGGTGCTCGCGGTGATGCCCTGGAACTTCCCGCTGTGGCAGGTGGTGCGCTTCGCCGCGCCGGCGCTGATGGCCGGCAACACCGGGCTGCTCAAGCACGCCTCGAACGTGCCGCAGACCGCGCTGCTGCTGGAGGACGTGATCCGCCGCGCCGGCTTCCCCGAGGGCGCCTTCACCACCCTGCTGGTCGGCTCCGAGGCGGTCGAGCAGATCCTGGCCGACCCCCGGGTACGCGCCGCGACGCTGACCGGAAGCGAGGCCGCCGGCCGCTCCATCGCGAAGATCGCCGGCCGCGAACTGAAGAAGACGGTGCTGGAACTGGGCGGCAGCGACCCGTTCGTGGTGATGCCCTCGGCCGACGTGGAACTGGCCGCCGAGGTGGCCACCACCGCGCGCTGCCAGAACAACGGCCAGTCCTGCATCGCGGCCAAGCGGTTCATCGTCCACACCGACGTCTACGAGGCCTTCGCCGAGGCGTTCGCGCACCGGATGTCGGCGCTGCGCGTCGGCGACCCGATGGACGCCGACACCGACGTCGGACCGTTGGCCAGCGAGCGGGGCCGCGACGAGGTCGACGCCCAGGTCCGCGACGCGGTCGACAAGGGCGCTACCGTGCTCTGCGGTGGGGAGAAGCCCACCGGGGAGGGCTGGTTCTATCCGCCGACGGTCGTGACCGACCTGGACCGGAGCATGCGGATGTGGGACGAGGAGGTGTTCGGGCCGGTCGCCGGGTTGTACCGGGTGTCGTCGTACGACGAGGCGATCGAGGTGGCCAACGGCACCGCCTTCGGGCTCGGCTCCAACGCGTGGACCCGGGACCCGCAGGAACAGGAACGTTTCGCCACCGACCTGGTGGCCGGGGCCGTCTTCATCAACGGCATGACCACGTCGTACCCCGAAATGCCCTTCGGTGGAGTGAAGAACTCCGGGTACGGCCGGGAGTTGTCCGCCCAGGGCATGCACGAGTTCTGCAACGTCAAGACGGTGTGGATCGGTGAGGGAACGGCCGGTGTCGGTGCCGGCGCCCACGCCGAGTAGCCCGGCTTACTTTCGGGCCGGCCTGGGTAGGGATGGCCGGCATGACGGCGATCGCGTTCCACGCTTCCCACGAGCAGATCCACCCGCGTGCCCTGCTGGAGGCGGTGTGCCACGCCGAGCAGGTCGGCTTCGCCGCCGCCATGTGCTCCGACCACTTCGCACCGTGGAGCGAGCGGCAGGGGCACTCGGGGTTCGCCTGGTCGTGGCTGGGTGCCGCGCTACAGGCCACCGGGCTGTCGTTCGGTGTGGTCAACGCGCCGGGCCAGCGGTACCACCCGGCGATCATCGCGCAGGCGATCGGCACCCTCGCCGCGATGTACCCGGGCCGGTTCTGGGCCGCGCTGGGCTCCGGTGAGGCCGCCAACGAGCACGTCACAGGCGACGCCTGGCCGCGCAAGGACGTGCGTAACGCCCGGCTGCGCGAATGCGTCGAGATCATCCGGGCGTTGCTGGCCGGTGAGGAGGTCAGCCACGACGGCCTGGTCCGGGTCGACCGGGCCCGGCTCTGGACCCGTCCCGAGCAGCCGCCGGCGCTGGTGGGCGCCGCGGTCAGCGTCGAGACCGCCCGCTGGTGCGCCGAGTGGGCGGACGGGTTGATCACGGTGAACGCGCCGACCGAACACCTCCGCCGCATGATCGACGCCTACCGGGAGGCCGGCGGTCGCGGCCCGGTGCACCTCCAGGTGCACCTGAGCTGGGCGGGTACGCAGGCCGAGGCCGAAGCGATCGCGTACGACCAGTGGCGTAGCAACGTCTTCGCTCCACCGGTCTGCTGGGACCTGGCCACCCCCGAGCATTTCGACGTGGTCTCCGCGCAGGTGCCGATGGCCCGGCTGGCCGAGGTCGTGAACATCTCTGCCGACCTCGGCCGCCACACCGGCTGGCTGGAGGACTACATCGAGTTGGGCTTCGACCAGATCGCCCTGCACCACGTGGGCCAGGATCAACGCCCCTTCCTGGACGCCTTCGGCACCGAGGTCCTCCCCAAACTCGCTCACCCCTGACGGTCAGAGGCGGCGGGTGAGGAGCTGGCCGGGCCAGGGGGGTCGGCCGGGGCGTTCCACGGTGAAGCCGGTGGTGGGGGTGAAGCCCTGGCGTTCGTACCAGCGCACCAGGGCGCCGTCGTCGCCGGCGTAACAGTCCACACGGAGCAGGTCGACGCCGCGCTCCCGGGCCAGGTCGGCGGCGTGCGCCAGCAGCCGACCGCCGATGCCGGCACCGGCGTACGCGCGGTCGGTGACCAGCAGGTTCACGTACAGCTCCGGTTCGGTGGCTGGTGGCACGTACTCAGTGGCGCCGCCCACCACCAGCGCCCCGACGGTCCGTTCCCCCACCTGCGCCAACCACAGCCCGCCCCCCTTGGCCCACCCATCGGCCTGCGCGATGCGACGCGGGTCGGTGGACGCCGGCTCCGTACCCCACTGCCCCGTGCGTCCCTGCTCCACCAACCACGCCGTGGCGTCGTCGAGCAGCCGCAACACCGCCCCCGCATCCGCTGCCCCACCCGCCCGCACCAC
>NZ_PNOZ01000136.1:0-7590 GCF_002879555.1 Verrucosispora sp. ts21
GGCGGCGGGGCGGGTGTCGGGTCAGGTGTTGGCCAGGCCGCTGGGGTCTTCGTCGTCGTCGATGTCGTCGTCGCCCCAACTGCGGCGGGAGAACGGCAGGATCAGCCAGAAGGTGAGGAACCAGAGTCCGGTGACGGCGCTGAGCAGGAAGGCGATCGGGCGGGCGAGCACGAAGTCCGTGATCAGCAGGACCGAGCTGACCATCGCGATCAGCATCAGGGCGAGGCCGCCGGAGGCCATCAGGTGCGCGAACCGGACCAACTCCGGTTTACGCCCCTGACGGAACAGCGCGCGGTGGAACGCCACCGGCGAGATGATCATCGCGGTGGCGCCGGCCGCTGCGAGCAACGCGACGATGTAGACGTCCCGCTGGAACGGGCTGGTGCTGCCGAAGCCGTTGCTGAACGGCAGGGTCAGCAGAAAGGCGAAGAGGATCTGCACGCCGGTCTGCGCGACCCGCAACTCTTGCAACAGGTCGGCGAAGTTGCGCTGCCACCGCTGCTTCTCGGTTTCCTTGGACACCGCTGACCTCCGGGGGTACGGCCTGCCGCCGGACCGATTCGGTGACGGCGGCAACGCTGATTGCCCCACCGCCGTCGATCCGAAACCGGTTCGCAGGACGACCGCCCTCGTGCCCCGGCCAACCCGCCGCGCCACTCAAGAGCGCCACGCCACTCAGCAGCCGCACCGCACTCAAAAGCCGCACCGCCCAGCAGCCGCACCGCAATCAAAAGCCGCACCACTCAAAAGCCACGGCATTCAGAAGCCACGGCATTCAGGAGCCACGGCGGATACGTCCCGCGTACCGGGCCTCCAGGGTGTCGTTGTGCGCGTCGCCGCCGGCGATGTTGGCGGACAGGTAGACCGGCGGACGTTCGCCCGCCGCGAGCAGCCGGGCCACCACCTCCACCACGATCTGCTGGGCCAGCAAGGCGGCGGTGATCGACGAGACCGCACCGACCGCGCCACCGTCGGGCAGCGGCAGGGTCGCGTCGCCGTACGGGGCGCCGTTGTCCAGCACCACGTCGGCGAAGTCGGCGAGCTTGCGGCCCGACGGATGGCGGGACTCCATCCGGGCCGAGTGTTCCGTCGAGGTGATCGCCACCAGCCGGTGGCCGCGCTCGCGCACCAGCGAGGCGAACTCCACCATCGCCCCGTTCACCCCCGAGTTCGAGGCGAGTACGAAGATGTCGGCCGGGTCGACCGGGGCGAGTTCGTAGAGACGGTGGGCCACCGACGGGTCCCGTTCCAGCTTCGGCCCCAGCACCTCCGTGGACGCTCCGCCGTGCAGCACCAGGTCACGCAGGGCGATCCGGTTGGTCGGCACCAGTCCACCGGCCCGGCCGGCGATCTCCATCGCCAGCGCCTCGGAATGGCCGGTGCCGAAGGCGTGCACCACCCCGTCGGCTTGGATCGCCTCGGCGATCAGGTCCGCGGCGCGGGCCACCTGGTCCCGCTGGCTCTGGGCCACCCGGTTCATCGTCGCGGTCACCACGGCCAGGTAACCGTCGGCACTCAACGTCATCGTCACTCCGCTCCTCGCCGGCCGGCAACTCCCGCCAGCCCTCCCCCAGCCCTTCCGCCAGTAACTCCGCCAGCCCGCCGCAGGCATCGAGGCACACCGGCACGCCGTGTCGCGCTCAGGCGGCAGAGCGCACCCGGGCCACGATCGCCTCGGCCAGCCGCGTCGGCACCTCGTCCGGAATCCAGTGGCTGACCCCGGCGATCTCGACGAACCGGTAGTCCCCCTGCACATGCTTGACGCACGCCTCGGCAGCCGTACGCCCGATCGCCACGTCCCGGTCACTCCACACGAAGGTGGTCGGCACGTGCGACGCGCCGGTCGCCGCCAGGTCCGTCCAGGACATCGCCCGGTACCAGTTCAGCGCCGCGGTCAACGCGCCGGGCTCGCGCATCGGTTCGGCGTACGCGGACACCCGCGCCGCGTCGCCGACACCGCGCAGCATCCGGCGCAGCCCGCGGGCCCCCAGGCCCAGCAGCGTCTTCTCGGCCACCCCGGGCCGGCGGAACAGCAGCATGTACGCCGAGCGCGCCTTCTGCTGCGCGTCCTCGCTGAGGGCGTACACCATGGCGGCCGGATGCGGCACGGAGACGGCGGTCAACGTGCGGACCCGCTCCGGATGCTCGGCGGCCAGCGCCCAGGCCACCACGGCACCCCAGTCGTGCCCCACCACGTGGGCGGAGTCGACGCCGAGGGCGTCCAGCACGGCGGCCGCGTCGGCGACCAGCTCCGTCAACCGGTACGCCTCGACTTCCGTCGGCCGGGCGCCCGGCGAGTAGCCACGCTGGTTGACCGCGTAGGTGCGCAGACCGGCCACGTGCAGGGTCGGCGTCACGTCGTTCCACTCGCCCGCGTGCTGCGGGAAGCCGTGCAGCAGCAGCACCGGCTCACCGTGCTCCGGGCCGCCCGCCGTGACGTCGAACCGCATACCTCGGGCGTCGATGTGCATGACCCGCAGCCTACCGAGGTGGACAGTCAGTCGTACTGCTGCTTGGGGGTGGGTATCGGCCGCCAGGACTCGACCTGCAGGTAGGGGATCTCGGCGTCGTTGACCGGGTCACGACCGATCCGGTCGCTGTACCGGCCGATCACCTCGACCCAGGTGTCGTCGGGCAGACCGGCCGGCACGTCGCCGGTGAGGCCGAGCTTGACCGGCCGTCCGTCGGCCGCGCAGCAGGACAGCACCATGCGGGCCAGGATGGGGCGGCCGTCCTCGCCGGTGGCGAGGAAGCCGGTCAGCAGCACCCGCCGGTCGCCGATCGAGGCGCCTCGGTCGAACAGTGCCCGGGCCGCGTAGTCGAGGACGCTCACCGGCGCGGGGTCGGCGTCGGGCAGCGGCGGGTAGTCCGACTGTCGTGGGGCGTTCAGCGCGGTGCCGGACTGGTTGGCCGCGTACGAGCCGAGGGCCGGCGGGGCGACCAGCAGCAGGCCGAGCACGGGCAGGATGAGCAGCCAGCCGACGCGCGGTTCGTGGTGGGTGTGGTCGTCGTGGTCGTCGGCAGGTTCGTCGGAGCGGGTGAGGACCGGGCGTAGCTCGTACCAGAGGGTCATGATCGCCGCGACCACCAGCAACAGACCGGCGGCGATCAGGAATGGTCGCAGCCCTTCCTTGACGTAGCGCAGGTAGAGGTCGGAGAGGCTGGCCCGCAGCACCGCGCCGCCGAGCAGCAGCAGGACCACCGCCTGCGCCTGCCGGTTCACAGCAGCACCGCCCCGACGCCGGCGGCGACCAGCAGGGCCACCGCGAACGTGGTCGGCGCGAACCGGAAGGCGAACCGGCGGCCGAAGACACCGGCCTGCATCGAGATCAGCTTGAGGTCGACCATCGGTCCCACCACCAGGAACACCAGTCGGGACGTGAGGGAGAACTGCGACAGCGAGGCCGCCACGAAGGCGTCCGCCTCGGAGCAGAGCGAGAGCAGCACGGCGAGTGCCGCCAGCGCCAGGATGGACAGCCAGGCGTTGTCGGCGAGGGTCTGCAGCAGGCGTTCCGGCACCAGGACGTTGATGCTGGCGGCGGCCATCGCGCCGAGCACCAGGAAGCCACCGGCGTGGGTGACGTCGTGCCGGACGGCGGCCCAGAAGGCCCGCCCGCGCCGGGGGTCGTCCAACTCGGGTCGGCGCGGCATCCTGATCCACTCGGTGCGTCCGAGGCGCAGCCAGAGCCAACCCATCACCATGGCCACCACGAGACTGGCGAGGCCCCGGGCGAGGACCATCTCGGGGTTGCCGGGAAAGGCTACAGCGGTGGCGGTCAGCACGATCGGGTTGACCGCTGGTGCCGCGAGCAGGAAGGCCAGGGCGGCGGCCGGGGTGACCCCGCGGCGGATCAGCGAACCGGCGATCGGCACGGACCCGCACTCGCAGCCGGGCAGCACCACGCCGGCCGCGCTGGCCGCCGGCACCGCCAGGGCCGGGTGCCGGGGCAGCGCCCTGGCCCAGAACGACCGGGGTACGAAGACCGCGATCACGGCCGAGAGCAGCACCCCGAAGACCAGGAACGGCACCGCCTGCACCATGATCGAGACGAACACCGTGGTCCAGGTCTGCAGGCGCGGATCGTCAAGCGCCCCGGCCAGCGGATCCCTGACGATGATCAGCAGGATCAGCAGCGCGGCCAGCACCTCCACCGAGCCGATCCGGTCGCCGAGCCATCGCCGGGATGGTGTGGAGCCGTCCGGATGGGTCGCGGGCGCCTCGGTGGTGACGCCGCCGGGACGGCCCTGCGGTTCGTCGGCCGGTACGGCGTGATCCGTGTCTGTGCTCACCCTGTCGTCTCTTCACCGGGGACATTCGGCGGGCTGAGATTACCCTCCGACACCGACAACGTCGATAAATGTCACGGAAACGGGCGGGTGTGGCGGACGGGCGTACCCGAGGGCCGGTGCCGCACCCGGCGTGACCTGCGTAGATCACATTGCCTGTTGATCTTCAAAGGTGTTAGCGTCGGCGAGACAACTTCACCTCCGACAGGGGAGCGCACAGCGCTGAGAGTGCGGGTTCGCCCGCAGACCCTCCGTACCTGATCTGGGTAATGCCAGCGCAGGGAGTTCGGTCCACCTCCAGCCCGCCACGGCCCGGTGCCGTCGGGCGCGGCGTGCGTCTTACCTGGTTCGAACACTGGACTGGGAGCAATCATGAAACTGCCGACCACCAACCGGTGGCGCACGATCGACATCGTCGTGGCTGCGGTGATCGCCGTCGCCTTCGGTGTGATCTTCTGGGCCTGGGGCCTGCTCTGGCGGGCTGTCGACCCGGCCTTCGCCTTCTTCCCGGCCAGCCAGGCCATCATGTACGGCGTCTGGCTGATCCCCGCGGTGCTCGGCGGGCTGGTGATCCGCAAGCCGGGTGCCGCGCTGTTCTGCGAGGCGGTTGCGGCGACCGTCTCCGCGCTGCTGGGCTCGGAGTGGGGCGGCGTCACCATCGTCCAGGGCCTGATCCAGGGCCTCGGCGCGGAACTGGCCTTCGCCGCCTTCCGCTACCGCTCGTTCCGGCTGCCGACCGCCCTGCTCGCCGGCGCGATGACCGGCCTGGGTGCCGCGCTGTTCGACTTCTTCGTCTGGAACACCGCGTACGAACTGGTCAGCTACCGGATCCCGTACGCGCTGTTCACCGTGCTCAGCGCCGCCGTGATCGCCGGGGCCGGCGCCCACGCCCTCACCAACTCCCTCGCCCGCACCGGTGCCCTGTCCCGCTTCCCCTCCGGCCGCACCCGAACCCTCGTCTGACCCCCACCCCTGTTGATCAAGAGGTTTGCGTCTGTCGATCCTGCATTCCAGACGCAAACCTCTTGATCAACGGCGATGGTCGGGGTGGGTGGGTGACGGTGGGAGGAGGGAGGTACGGGGTGGGTGGGGTACGGCTGCGGGGGTTCGGGTGGCGGCATGCCGGGCGGCGGGCCTGGGCCGTGCGCGGGGTGGACCTGTGGGTACGACGAGGGGAACGGGTGTTGCTGCTCGGGCCTTCCGGGGCGGGCAAGAGCACCCTGTTGGCCGCGCTGGCGGGGCTGCTGCCGGAGGACTCCGGTGAGCAGGAGGGCACCATCGAGATCGACGGTCGCGCACCGACCGAGGTCCGCGAACGGGTCGGCATCGTCTTTCAGGATCCGCAGTCCCAACTGGTCATGGCGCGCAGTGGCGACGATGTGGCGTTCGGGCTGGAGAACCGGGGTGTACCGGCAGCACAGATCTGGCCCCGCGTGGACGAGGTGCTGCACCGGGTCGGGTTCCCGTACCACCGGGACCGGCCCACCGCGGCGCTCTCCGGCGGCGAACAGCAGCGGCTCGCCCTGGCCGGTGCGCTCGCGCTGCGCCCCGACCTGCTGCTGCTCGACGAACCCACCGCCAACCTCGACCCGGCCGGTGCCGACCTGGTCCGCGCCGCGATCGCCCGCGCGGTCGACGGCGACACCACACTGATCCTGGTCGAGCACCGGATCGCCGATGCCCTGCCCCTGGTGGACCGGGTGGTGGTGCTCGAAGCCGGTGGCGGCGTACGCGCCGACGGTACGCCGGAAGCCGTCTTCGCCGCGCACGGCGACGCCCTCGCCGCCGACGGCGTCTGGGTGCCGGGTCGACTGTTCCCGCCACGCCCGGCCGCCGCCCCGGCCGGCGAGGTGCTGCTCACCGCCGACCGGCTCGGCCAGCCACCCCGGCTGGCTCCGACCAACCTGACCGTACGCGCCGGTGAGGCGCTCGCCGTGCTCGGTCCCAACGGCGCCGGCAAGTCCACCCTCGCGTTGCTGCTCGGCGGGCTGCTCAAGCCCGGCACCGGACGACTGTCGGCCAGCACGGAACTGGCCGGGGCCGACGCCCGTACGGCACCGCACCGGTGGCGTGCGCCCGCGCTGGCGCGCCGGATCGGCTCGGTGTTCCAGGATCCCGAGCACCAGTTCGTCACCAGCACGGTCTTCGACGAACTGGCGTTGGGCCCGCGCCGGACGGGCGCCACCGACGCCGTGGTCCGCCAACGCGTCGACGACCTGCTGCAACGGCTGCGGCTGGACAAGCTGGCCGGGGCGAACCCGTACACCCTCTCCGGCGGGGAGGCGCGTCGGCTGAGCGTCGCGACCGCCCTGGCCACCGCGCCCCGGCTGGTGATCTGCGATGAGCCCACCTTCGGGCAGGACCGGCGGACCTGGCGGGAGTTGGTGGACCTCTTCGCGGAGCTGCGCGACGCCGGCCACGGCCTGGTGACGGTCACCCACGACACCGACTTCGTGGCCGCGCTGGCCGACCGCACCCTGACGCTGCGGCCCGTAGCGTGATCGACTTCGAACCGGTCGCCCGGCCGGACGCCCCGCTGGCCCGCCGCAACCCGGTGGCCAAGCTGGCGGCGGCGCTGCTGTTCGCCTTCCCGCTGCTGGCGACGCTGGATCCGGTCGCGCCGGCGATCGCACTGGCGGTGGAGTTGGCGGTACTGCCGTTGTTCGGCCTGCGGTACCGGGTGCTGCTCCGTCGGGCCTGGCCGCTGCTGCTCGCCGCCGGTGGCGTACTTGTCACCCTGGTCCTGTTCGCCGCCGACCGGTCGGGACGGGTGCTGCTCGACGCCGGCCCGATCATGGTCACCTCGTCGGTGTTGCTCACCGCCCTCGGCCTGGTGCTGCGCCTGTTCGCGGTCGCGCTGCCCGGCGTGATCGTCTTCGCCACCACCGATCCGACCGATCTGGCCGACGCGCTTGTGCAGAACGCGAAGGCGCCGGCCCGGTTCGCCATCGGCGCGCTGGCCGCGTTCCGGCTGTTGCCGCTGCTCAGCCAGGAGTGGCAGATGATCGCCATGGCCCGCCGGGCGCGGGGCGTGGACGCCGGCCGCAACCCGGTGGCCAAGCTGCGACTGTTCGCCTCGACCGCGTTCACCCTGCTCGTCGGGGCGATCCGCCGGGGCACCCGACTCGCCGTCGCCATGGACGCCCGCGGCTTCGACTCCACCACCCCGCGCACCTTCGCCCGCCACCAGCCCTTCTCCACCGCCGACTGGCTCCTGCTCATCTGCGCCCCCGCCCTGGCCGCTACCGCCCTCACCATCAGCATCACCCTCGGCACCTTCACCCCCCTAACCCCCTGACACCC
>NZ_PNOZ01000137.1:0-7328 GCF_002879555.1 Verrucosispora sp. ts21
ATCTACACGCCGACGAACAGCGCATCTCGGCGATCACCGTGAATCACCCAGGCTAAGAGCGTGTCTCAGGTGGTGAGTTTGAGGTAGCGCTTGTGGCAGGTGAGGGCGGCGGCGAGGGTGACGAATGCGCAGTAGAGGCTGGCTGAGCGTTCGTAGCGGATGGTCAGCCGGCGGTAGCCGGTGAACCAGGCGAAGGTGTTGGGTCGGGCCCGGGCGCGGTGCCTGGATTGCTCCAGGTCCGTTTCCCGGACCCGCCCGCCGAACCCGGCGTGCGACTCTCACCGCACCGGGCTCTCCACGAGGTCATGCCGTTGGGGGTGGGCTTGTCGGTGTGGGCTGCCAGGGGTTCGGGATCTTGGTGCCGCGATAGCGGTATCGGGTCACGGGGACCTTCGCCATCTTGAACAACTCGACCCCGTCGAAGGCGATGGGTTGCCACCCTTGCGGGGTGCGCAGCCATCGCTGGATGGCTCTCCAGGTCATGCGGTTGCGGCGCATCACCCAGTTGATCACTCGCCACCAGATGAAGTTCTGCAGGTGGGAGAAGGTGTGCTTGGCGACCGCGTGCTTGAAGTAGTTGGCCCATCCACGCTGGATGTAGTTGATCCTCACCAGCGTTTCCCGGTAGCTCAGGTGCGACAACCGGCGGGTCAGTGACTTGATCTTCCGTTTCAGTGCCTGGACCGGCTTGTCGGCGATGAACGTGTAGACATGCCACTTGCTCGTTCCTCGTTTCCGCTTCCAGACGATGCGGAAGCCGAGGAAGTCGACCCCGTCGGCAAGGTGGGTGATCCTGGTCTTGGGCTCGGATAGGCGTAGGCCCATCGTCGCCAGGACGGTGCTCACCTGGTCGCGCAGGTCCTCGACGTGTTGCTCGGTGCCGTGGACCAGGACGAGGAAGTCGTCGGCGTAGCGAACCAACTGCCACGTCGCCAGCCCTCGGTCGCGTCGCTTCCTACGCTGCCAGTTGGTGCCCATCGCGGCCCATTGCTCGGCGAAGAACTCGTCGAGAACCGACAACGCGATGTTGGCCAGCAGTGGTGAGAGGATCCCTCCTTGAGGTGTGCCGGACGTGGTCTCGTTCCGCTCGCCGAGCTCAGTCATGATCCCGGCCTTGAGGAACGCCTTCACCAGCGCGAGCACCCGCTTGTCCTTCACCCGCGCCCGCACCCGACCCATCAGGGTCGGATGATCGATGCGGTCGAAGCACGCCTCGATATCCGCGTCCAGCACCCACCGGTAACCGGCGGTGGCCAGATGATGGATCTCGGCGATCGCGTCGTGCGCACGCCGGTTCGGCCGGAACCCATACGAACAAGGCCGGAAGTCCGCCTCGAAGATGGGCTCCAGGACCAGCTTCAGCGCAGCCTGGACCACACGGTCCGTGATGGTCGGTATCCCGAGCCGGCGTAGTTTCCCGCCGGTCTTGGGGATCATCTTCTCCCGTACTGGCAGCGGCCGGAACGTGCCGGTCTTCAGCAGGGAACGGACGTGGTCCAGGAACACCTCGGGCCCAGCCATGCTCACGTGCACGGCGGTGACGCCGTCCACGCCAGCAGTGCGGGCTCCGGCGTTCCCGGCGACCCGCTGCAACGCCACGACCAGCGTGGCCGGGTCGCTGACGAAGTTGTAGACATCGTCAAACCGGCGACCGTGGTCGGCCACCGCCCAACGGTGCAGTTTGATCTGCATTCCCCGTACCCGCGACCAGGCCTCTTCCGGGGTCGGCCACGCGACGGTGGTATCCACCACCGTGTCTTCGGGCATTGCAGTACCTCCCTTGCGATCTCGCTGCCGCCCTTCCCCATGTGACCGGCTCTCCCGGCCTCGGAGTACTACGGCGGCTCCGTCCTCTCCCGGCCCGATCGGCCGACGGTGGACCCAGCCCGACGTGTCGTCTCTGGCCGAGACGCTGCCGGGCAGAGCCGGGAGAGTTCCCGTGTTCACTGACTGATCGCTCGACGAAGGAGGCACCCGGCTATACCCCCGCGGCATCGCCACGGCTACCCCGCAGCACTTCACCGTGGCCTCCCGAACCGTCGAACGTCAGCAGCACGGGAGTTCCCGTCCCGAAAGAAGAGGACCAGGACGCACCGCACCCAGCCCATATCCGCCAGGTTCGAGCTGGTAGGGATCGTTAGGAGGCTTCAGACACCGGTTCCTCGCGTATACCTCTCCATCTCGCTTGCCGGACCCGCGCCATCTGGCAGTACTGGTCACGTCCCGGCGTTGTCGGGGCCGCTTGCCACCCTCCCCGGCACCTCCCGGATCAGGCTGCCCCCAGCTTCACCGAACTGCTGCGACAGCCCGGCGGCGAAGGTCTCTCACCTCCACTCGATCAATCAGCGCCTCACGGCGCACCCGCTCGATCACCCACCTGTGTCGGCCGAGCCGGTTCGGCGATTCGATGCCGCGGCGGGCGATGCGGGGTCGGATGCCGCGGGTGCGGAGCATGCGGCGTAGGTGGGGGTAGTCGTATCCCTTGTCGGCGTGCAGCTTGTCCGGCCGGCGCCGTCGTGGTCCGCGTCGGGAGCGGATGGCGGGGATGGCCTGCACGAGGGACTCCAGGCAGCGGCTGTCGTGGGTGTTCGCGGCGGACACCCCCACGGACAGCGGCAGCCCGTTACGGTCGGACAGGGCGTGGATCTTGCTGCCGGTCTTGCCCCGGTCGACCGGGCTCGGGCCGGTCAGGTCGCCCCCTTTTTCGCCCGCACCGACGCGGCGTCGGCGGTGGCCCGGGACCAGTCGATCAACCCCTTCGCGCCGAGCTGATCCAGTGCCGCGACATGCAACCTGCGCCAGAGCCCGGCTCGGGTCCAGGCGACGAACCGGCGGTGCGCGGTGGCCTTGGACACTCCGAACCCGGGTGGCAGGTGCCGCCACGCGCAGCCAGTGGTCAACACGTACACGATCGCGGCGAACACCGCCCTCGCGTCGATCGGCGGCGTGCCCCCGCCCTGCGGACGGCGAGGCGGTGGTGGGATCAACGGACCGGCCAGGTTCCACAACTCGTCAGGTACCCATTGCAGGATCAACCGCTCGTCCACAGTAGAAACGATCTACCAGACCAGGCCACCCAACCGCCACCCGAGACACGCTCTAAGTGGTGCATCAGCAGTACATCACCCGGCTCGCCGAGTAGCGGGGTACCCTGCTCGGCATCGATGTGCGGGGGCACTTGGGCGGTGACGCCAAGTGACCATTGAGTCCGGAACCACTCCGCCATCCGCAAGTGTCCGCCGATGACGTAACGCAGGGCGCCACCGGCCGGGTCGCTGATGTCGGAAAGCACGACACCCACGAGAAGCGAGAAGGTGCGCAGTTCGGCGGGGTCAAGGTGAGGGCAAGCGACGCCGTCCACGTGCATGGCCTTTTCGGGCTGTGCCTGGCCGAGGTCGCGTTCCGGAACGCGAATCTGAATCTGCGTAGTGGTCACCGGTGCCACGTCGCCGAGGAGTTCGGCTGCGAGCCCGGCCACACCGGACTGAGCAAACAGCGCGAGCAGGTCCCGATGGTCGCTAAGGTGCGGGGCGAAGGTCCGCTGCGTGAACTCGGCGATCCAGCGTTGATCTAAGTTGGTGCGGTACCAGTCGGTCACGAGCGCCGTCGCGCAGTCGATCAAGTGCGCCGGGACGTAGTTGCGTTTGACGACCATTCCCTTGGTCGTGAAGGTGGACAGATCGTCAGCGGTGAGGGGCATGGTCGTTTCCCATCATTGACGGACTACAGATGTTGTACAACCTGATTGGATGCGTCCAGGGCGCTGGTGATGATGGCTTCCCCTAGTTCGGCGGAGGCCAGCCGTGGGTCACCGCCAATGATGCCGAGGCTGGCGATGCGGTCGTCGCGCGAACTCCACGGCCACGTGGTTCCGCGGTCGAGGATGAGTCGCTGGGTTTCGGCGCGGTGGGCTGGGTCGGCGGCGAACATCTCGGGCAGTCGATTCAGGTGCACGTCGTTGGGGGCGAGGCTCAGCATGATGCTGGTTTCTTCCACGCCGGCGTGAATCTCCGGCGGGGTCGACGTCGCTCGTGCGGTAGAGAGTGAGCTGGGGTGGATGATGCAGACCCGCACCTGATGCGTGGCCTGTAGTTCGTAGCCAACTGCCTCGAGTACGCCGCGGTTGCCGCCGTGCCCGTTGACGATGAGCAGCCGACGGGCTGGGGTGGCTCGCGCGAACTCACCAACGATGGCATTGAGCAAGGTCGCAAGTGCGCCGATCCTGAGGGAGACGGTGCCGAGCGCCCAGGAATGCTCCATGGATAGGCCGTACGGCAGCGCGGGGAGTGCCCAGAGGTCGTGTTGGTTGCCGTAGCGGTCGATGAGGCGGTTGGTGAACTGCGTGGCGATGACGGTGTCGGTGTGTAGGGGCAAGTGCGGGCCGTGCTGTTCATATGAGCCGATCGGTAGACACAGGACCGATTTCTCGGTTAGCTGCGTGGCGATCTCCGGCGCCGGAAGCGATCCGTACCAACGGTTCATGCTCGATCTCGCCGGCCGATGCGGATGAGGAACTCGTTGTCCTCGGCGAAGGTGTCGGTGTCGCTGTATCGGGCAAGGGTGGCACGGACAGCGCTGTCGAACTCGCCGAGTCGGTCGCCAAACAGTTGTGGCGCGGCGAACGAGGTGGAGTGCAGGTACCCGAGGATGCTGTCGGCGGTCCAGGTCCGGCTGACGGGCACAGTGTGCTCCTCGACCTGGCTGAACGGCGACTCACGCATGATCTCGCTGTACGGGCGGTTGTGATGCTGGAACGTGCGATCGCCAGCGCGACGCTGCTCGCCGAGGAAGTCCTGGATGACCGCACGGATTGCGGCCTTCCAATCGCTGGTAGCGGTCCAGAAACTGTTGTCGCCGAAGATCGCGACCACGCCGTCCGGGCTGACCTGCGCATCCAATCGGGTCAGGATCGCGGCCTGGTCGAGCCAGTGGAACGCTCTGCAGATCGTCACCAGTTCGGCCTGCCATCCCGCCGGTGGCGTGAACTCCTCCGCCGTGACCTCCTGCAGCCGCAGCTGAGCGTCGGCGGGTAGCTGCGGGCGGAGCGCGTCTTCGGCAGCGGCGAGCATGTATGGGTCGTTGTCGATGGCGATGATGTCATCGAAGCGGCCAAGCAGAGCCTCCACCACGAGGCCGGTGCCGGTGCCTACGTCGAGAAGGCGCCGCGGCGCACCGGTAGGGACCGCGGCATCCAACACGTCGGCCACGGTCGCCGGAATGCCGGGCCGGTACTGCCGGTAGAAGCCGACGGTTCCGTGGAATAGAGTCATGATCATCTCCGTTTAGCGAATTCGGTGAGGTGCTGGCTGGCGGCGGTGAGATCAGCTGCCACGAGCAGGTCAGCGTCGTCGAGCCGTTCGGGCTGGGGTACTGGTCGTCCATTCGACACCCAGATGGCGGCTATCCCGGCAGTTCGGGCACCGATGACGTCGCAATCCCAGTCGTCGCCGATGTGCACCATATTCGCCGGGCTGCTTTGGCACGCGGTGGCCACGCCATGGAAAGCGGCTGGATCGGGTTTGGAGTAGCCGGTCCGACAGGAGGGGAAGTAGTCGGTCACCCACGGAGACAGCAGGGTTCGCAAACGGTCAGTATCGGCCTCCATGCAGCTGGCATTCGACAGCGTGACGATGGTGGCATGCCGACTCATAGTCCCCAGTGCTGCTCCTGCCCCTGGCAGGAGCTGCACCGGGGGCGACTTGGTGGGTGTCGGGAAGGCGCTCACGGGGATCTGCAGCGCATCGCAGACCTCCGCAATGACTGCGGGGTCGATCGAGGCTCGGGTGTACAGCTGCTGGCGAATGACCGAGCGCGCGTCGGCGGGCCTGAGCGGCGAAGCACTCGCCAAGATTGTGGCCACTGTGGGTCCTTCGAACCGGCATAGGGTGCCCCCGACATCGATGCTCAGCAGTATTCGTTTCACGAGGCACTATCCACTGCAGGCAGGGCGGTGACAATCGCGTCGATTCTGGCCTGCCGGATCGCCGGATTGCTTGCCTCGGCGAGGAATGTGAGCGCGTAGCGGCGCTCGGCCTCGTCTAGGACGGTTAGGTCACGGCGCGCGGCGCGGACTGCGGTCGCCAGGTCGTCGGGTATCGACCGGGTGCGCCAGCCGTGCGGTAGGTGCAGGATGCCGGCCCACGGTCCGGCGGAAGGTGCGTGCGATGGGTCGGGCAGGCGCAGGACGGTGACGTCGTCGAAGCTCAAGATCTGCACTTGTACCGGGCGAGCGCCGGGGAGTTGGAGCTGGCCTGTCAGGAAGGTGTCGTGTCCGTCGAGTCGTTCGGACAGCACGAGCAACGTGCCGTTCGAGTCTGCTGCGACGGTCCCGGTGATGGACAGGCGCTGAATGGTTTCGGGCATCAGCAGCTCTCGGCGTGGCGCCCAAGCCCGGATGCTTGGGAACGGTGATCACTCCGTGTGAGGGCAGCCAAGGCTGTGCATACCTTCGCTGCCGTACCGGTTCCCACTGCAACCGGTACTCGACCGCGGTGATCGCATTCGGATAGGCAGCGGCGAGGTGAACGGCCGGAACAAATGAGCGGCCGTGCGGGTAGACCGGCACGCCGAACGTTTGCGCCGCGGTCACCAGGTCGACCGCGCGTGTGAGTCCGCCGCACGCCACCACGTCAAGTGTGAACGCCTGTAGCTTGAGTCGGAGAATCGCCGCAGCGTCGGCATGCACGAGAAGCCGTTCGCCGAGGGCCAACGGGATGTTCATCGCCAATGCCCCATACGTGTTGAGATCACATTGTGGTAGTGGGTCCTCCAGCCAGCGCAACGAAGCCGGGTCCAGCTCATCGAGGAACAGGGAGGCGAGTTCGGGATCCCAGGTGAAGACGGCGTCGAATGCGGCTTCCTGCCTGAGCGCTGCCTCCATCGCCCGTACCGCCACGGCAAGCCGGACGGCCTCCGCCTTGCGGTCGTCGGTTGCTGGATTCTTGCGCAGGCCCCATTTCGTAAATTGCCATCCGTCGCGGTTGACGCGCTCGACGGCCGCGACGGGTATGCCATTTGTTACGTCGAGGCTCAGCCATGAGGCGTAGAGCGACACCCGCCGCTGCGGTGTCGCTGCAAGCAGGTCAGCGACAGGGACTTGGGCAAGTTGGCTGTGTAGGTCCCAAGCGGCGCAATCCACCGCACCGACGGCCCACGATGCCACCACGCTGGTATCTGCCCGGATCGCCCTACATAGGGCCGCATGGAGTCTCTGGTGGTCGTACACCGGCTCGCCGAGGACTGGGAGCGCCAGGACAGCCTCCACATACCGTCCTGTCCCGCACCGGGTTTGATGGAGACATCGAAATCTGGGAGGAACATCAGCGATG
>NZ_PNOZ01000138.1:0-6921 GCF_002879555.1 Verrucosispora sp. ts21
GACCATCAGCATGATCTGGAACAGGGGGTGGTGTGCGGTGGTGCGGGTGGGGTTGAGTTCTTCGACGAGGCGTTCGAAGGGGAGGTCCTGGTTGTCGTAGGCGGCGAGGTCGGTGTCGCGGACGCGGGTGAGTAGTTCGGTGAAGGTGGGGTTGCCGGTGAGGTTGGTGCGTAGGACGAGGGTGTTGACGAAGAATCCGACGAGGTTGTCGAGGGCTTCGTCGGTGCGTCCGGCGACGACGGTGCCGATGGGGATGTCGGTGCCGGAGCCCATGCGGGACAGCAGGGCGGCGAACGCGGCCTGCAACACCATGAAGATGGTCGTGCCACTGCCATTGACGAGTCGCAGCACCGCCCGGTGCATGTCCGCGTCGAGCCGGAACGGCACCGCACCCCCGCGGTGGCTCGCCTGGGCCGGTCGGGGCCGGTCGGCGGGCAGGTCGATGACCTGGGGGGCCCCGGTCAACGTCTCCCGCCAGAAGGTCAACTGCCGATTCAGCAGGCTGTCGGGGTCGTCGGCGTCGCCGAGGAGGTCGCGTTGCCAGAGGGTGTAGTCGGTGTAGGTGACCGGCAGTGGAGTCCAGTCGGGCGTGCGGCCTGCCAGGCGGGCCTGGTAGGCGGTGGTGATGTCACGCAGCAGGGGAGCCATGGAGGAGCCGTCCCCGGCGATGTGGTGCAGGACCACGACCAACACCTGGGCGGCGTCGGCGGGGCGCAGCAGCCAGGTCTTCAGCATCGGGTCGGCACTCAGGTCGAAGACATGTCCGACGGCGGCTTCGACGGCTGCGGGTACCTCGTCGGCGGTGAGGTCGAGGACGGTCAGCCCTGAAGCGGGGTTGTCGAGGACGACCTGGTAGGGCTCGCCGTCGACGGTGCGGAAGACGGTACGCAGCGCCTCCTGGCGGTGGATGACGTCGGCCAGGGCGGCGGCCAGAACCTCCGCGTCGAGGTCGTTGTCGAGTTGGATCGCGACGGGGATGTTGTAGATGGCGCTGGGGCCGTTGAGCTCGTTGATGAACCACAGCCGGTGCTGCGCGTACGACAACGGCAACCGCTCCGTCGGCGCCGCGGCCACCAGCGCGAGCCGCTCCCGAGCGGTCAGCTCGCCGATCCGGTGACCCAGCGCGGCAGGGGAGGGGGCGAGGAAGATGTCGCGGATGCCGACCTCGACATCGAGTACCGACCGGATCCGGTTGACCAGCCGGATCGCGAGCATGGAGTGTCCACCGAGGGCGAAGAAGTCGTCGCCCGGGGCCACCGTGGGCAGGCTCAGCACCTCGGCGAACAGGTCACACAGGACCGGGGTACGGGGAGAGCCGTCGTGCCCGCCGACGAAAGCGGGAACCGCGACCGGGCGGGTACGGGCGGCGCGGCGCCGCTCCTCCAGGCCCGCCTGCTCGGCGTCGGTGAGCACGTCGAGGGTGCTGACCGGGGTGCTCGGGTCGGTGGTGGCGGCCCGCAGCAGCCGCAGGTACGTCTCCAGCATCAGGGTCGCGGTGTCGGCGTCGAACAGGTCCACGTCGTACTGGAGCCAGACTTCGACCTCGGCGTCGTCGGCGGTGGCGATGCAGGAGAAGCTGAGGTCGAACTTGGCGGTGTCGAGGCCGGCCGGGGCGATCCGGCCGTCGAGGTCGAGGATCCGCAGCTCGTCCGGGGTGGACGTGTTGACGGTCAGCATCACCTGGAAGAACGGATGGTGCGCCAGCGACCGGACCGGGTTGAGTCGCTCCACCAGCAGGTCGAACGGGACCTCGGCGTGCGCGTACGCGGCGAGATTGTTGTCGCGTACCCGGACGACCAGGTCGGCGAAGCTGGGGTCGTCGGAGAGGTCGGTGCGCAGCACGGCGGTGTTGACGAAGAAGCCGATGAGGTCGTGCAGCGCTTCGTCGCCGCGTCCGGCGACGGGGGTACCGACCGGCACGTCAGGGCCGACGCCGAGCCGGGTGAGGGTGGCCGCGAGCGCGGCGTGGAAGAGCATGAACGCGCTGGCCTGGTGGGTGTCGCCGAGGTTGCGCAGGCGCTGGTGGGTGTCGGCGTCGAGGACCGCGCAGAGCGAGGCGCCCCGGTGGCCGAACTCGACCGGGCGGGGCCGGTCCAGTGGCAGGTCGAGTACGGCCGGCAGATCGGCGAGGGTTTCGCGCCACCAGGACAGGTGACGGGTTATCAGGCTCTCCGGCTGGTCGGCGTCGCCGAGAAGTTCCCGCTGCCAGAGGGCGTAGTCGGCGTACTGGACGGGCAGCGGCTCGAAGTCCGGTTCCGTTCCGGCCAGGCGGGCCCGGTAGGCGACCTCCAGGTCGCGCAGCATCGGGGCCAGTGACCAGCCGTCGGTGGCGATGTGGTGCACCAGCAGCACCAGCACCGAGCGCTGCGGCGTGTCGACGAGCAGCAGGGACCGCAGCGGCGGCTGCGTCGCGATGTCGAAGGTTCCGTCGACGAATTCGGCCACCCGGGTGTCGACGTCGTCGCCATGGCAGTCCTGCACGACCAGCAGCCGGGGGTCGGGGTCGTCGAGGATCCGCTGGACGGGTGTGCCGTCGACCGAGGGGTACACGGTGCGCAGCACCTCGTGCCGGGTCACCAGGTCGGTCAGCGCAGCGGCCAGCGCCTGCTGGTCCGGCACCCCGTCCAGTTCGATCACCAGCGGCATGTTGTACGTCGCGGTCGGTCCCTCCATGGCGTGGAGGAACCACAGCCGGTGTTGGGAGTAGGACAGCGGGATGAGTTCCTCGCCGGGCTCGGGCAGGTACTCGGCCGACCCCGATCCGGCGCACGGCTCGGCGGCGGTGGTGGTGCCACCCGGCCCGGACGCCGGGGTGGCCCGCAGCGTGCCCCGGTCGATCTTGCCGGTGCTGCTGCGGGGCAGGGCACCCACGAGCCGGACCACGCCGGGCACCGCAGCGGCGGGCAGCCGCTGCGCGAGATAGCCGCGGACCTCGTCCGCGCTGACCGTGCCGGCCACGTACGCGACCAGGCGCTTCATGCCGTTGCCGAGGTCCTGGGCGACGACGGCGCATTCGCGTACCCCGTCGAGGCCGAGCAGGACCGACTCCACGGCCGCCGGATCGATCCGGTGTCCGTTGATCTTGACTTCGTCGTCGAGGCGGCCCAGGTAGTCCAGTTGACCGTCGTCGCGGACCCGGACCCGGTCACCCGTGCGGTAGGCGGGCTGCCCGCCGAGGGTGGTGAACCGGTCAGCGGTCAGTTCCGGGCGACCCAGATAACCGTCGGCGAGCGCGCCGCCGAGCAGCCACAGCTCACCGTCCACGACGGCCGCCCGTACCCCGGGCAGGGGCAGCCCGATCGGAACCTCGTCGGCGTCGTCGTGCCCGGACAGGTCGGCCACCGTCGCGACCACGGTCGCCTCGGTCGGCCCGTACGTGTTGAGCAGCCGTACCCGGTCGCCGACGGCCTGCCGCCAGCGGGCCACCCGCTCGGGTAGCGCCGCCTCACCACCGATGATCACGGTCTGGAGGTTCGGGGGTAGTTCGGCGACCCCGGTGGCGAGCGCGTACGCCAGCTCGTGCCAGTACGCCGTCGGCAGGTCCAGAACGGTGATCCCGTGTCGGACACAACCGGCCAGCAGCGCCGGTACGTCGAGCATGTCGTCGTCGCGCAGCACGAGTGTGCCGCCGGCGGTGAGGGTCAGGAAGATCTCCTCGACGCTGGCGTCAAAGTGCAGGGGGGCGAACTGGAGCATCCGGTCGTCGGCGGTGACACCGTACCGGCAGGTCGCTCCGGCGACGAAGTGTGCCAGGGCGGCCTGTCCGACGAGGACGCCGTTGGGCGTTCCGGTGGAACCGGAGGTGTAGATGACGTAGGCCGTACCGGCTGGCACGCCTGCCCCGCTGAGCACCACCTCGCCCTGCGCGATCACCTGGGCCAGGGCCGGCGGCGTCCCCGCGCAGGCGTCGGCGAGGATCGCCTCGTTGCGGGCGGCCGGCGCAGCCGGGTCCAGCGGCAGGTATGCGGCTCCGGTACGCAGCACGGCCAGGACCGAGACGATCGCCTCCACACTGCGGGCCCGGCAGACGGTCACCAGCCGGCCAGGTCCGGCACCCTCGGCGTGCAACAGTTCGGCGCGCAGTGCGACAGCCGCGTCCAACTCCGCGTAGCTGAGGCGGGTCGCCCCGGCGACCAGGGCCGGGCGGTCCGGGTCGACGGCGACCCGCTGCGCGAACGCCTGCGACACGCCGACGACCGGCCCGGTGAGCGGCCCGCCGTTGAGGACCGTGCTCGCCCGACGGTCGTCGCGGCCCGGCCCGGCCTGGACAACCGGTTCCGCGTAGTCGATCGATGGCATTGCACTTCCTCCTGCGGTTTGCGGACGGGGTGGGCCCCGGACGGTCGCGTGTCTAACTCCAAAGTGGACAGAACTGGTGCCGCGTCCGGCCGTCGACTGCCGGCGGAGAGGGCCCGCCGGAAGGAAAAAGCCCCGGCGGTGCGCTGACATCAGGCTAGTCAGCACACCACCGGGGCAGCGGCAGTCGGCGCGGCAGGATGCTCCCGCCGCCGGGGCAGGTCTACCGCACGCCGGCTCGACGGCGCAGGGTCGGCCGGGCCGGCGTCACGGTGGCCGTCAGCCGTTCCACGAGCGCCGCCACGGTCGGCGCCTGGAACACGTCCCGGATCGTCACCTCGACCGACAACGTCGACCGAATCCGGTTGACCAGTCGCACCGCCAGCAGCGAGTGCCCGCCGATGCGGAAGAAGTTGTCGTCGAGACCGACCGGACGCCCACCGAGCAACTCCGAGAAGATGTCCCGCAGCACCTCCTCGCGCGGATCCCGGGCGGTCTTCCCGGCACCGGTGTCCTCCGGGTCGGGCAGCGCACGGTGATCGAGCCGACCGTCTCCGGTGAGCGGAACCGTCGTCAACACCACGACCCGCGCGGGCACCAGGTGCTCCGGCAGAAGCTGCGCGACATGCCGCCGCACCTGCGCGACATCGACCGACGACGTCGTCGGCACGACGTGCGCCACCAACTGCTCGCCACCATCGGCGTCTGCCCGGACGGACACCACCGCCCAGCGCACCGACGGATGGCTGATCAACGCCGTACTCACCCGCTGCGGGTCGACCGGCACCCCGTTGCAGGTCGGCGCGGCGACCGGCCCGTGCACCCGCAGGCCACCCTCGGCGGACCAACTCGCCGAGGTGCCGGTGGCGAACATCCGGCCACCACCCGCATCGGCGACGAAGCGGGCGGCGGTGGCACCGGGCCGGTCCGGGTAGCCGTCGGCGAGTCCGGGACCGCACAGGAACAACTCGCCCCGGACCCCGGCGGGCACCGGCCGCAGCCGATCGTCGAGGACGTGACAGCGCAGCCCGTCCTGCGCCACCGGCACATCCGGACCGACCGGCGGTGTGTCGACCACCCGGCCCAGCGCCCACCATCCGCCCTCGACGCCGCCGTACCCGTGCACCAGGCGCAGCGTGGGATGACGATCACGGGCCAGGGCCAGGTGGGCCGCCGCCGTACGACCGGTGACAAGGATCTGCCGTAGCCGGGTCAGCACCTGTGGGTGTTCCTCGACGAGCAGCGCGAACAGCTCCGCGGTGACCGTGAGGCTGGTGACGCCCTGCTCGGCGACCAGCCGCGCCAGCCGGGCGGCGGACGGCGGAGTCGGTGCCGGCAGCACGCATGTCGCTCCGGTGCTCAACGCGGACCACAGCGGCATCATGAACTCGCCACCGGCCGGTGCGGCCCACCCCAGCCAGACCTGAGCGGCGTCGGTGTCGAGTCCGGCGCGCCGTGCCGCGCCGACCAGTGCCCGATGCGGATATCGCACCGCACGCGGCCCGTCCGCGTCATCGACCACCAGTACGACGGCCCCGTCGCCGGGGTCGCGTGGCCCGGGCGGTGGGGCGGCCGACCGCTCACGCCAACCATCCACGTCGGTCAGCACCGTACGGCCGACCCGCAGCCCGGCCAGCCGGGTCGCCTGGTCCGACGTGGTCACCACCGCGGCGAGCACGACCGTACGGATGTGGGCGGCCAGCCTGTCATCGCGTGCCGCCGGGTCGAGCGGCAGGTACGTCGCCCCGGCCCGCAGCGCGGCGAGCACGGCCACTGCCAACGTCGGACCCGCCTCCAGGAGCACACCGACGGTGTCCCCCCGACGTACGCCGCGCGCGGCCAGGTGCGCGGCGAGCCGGTCGGCGTCGGCGTCCAGATCGGCGTACCGGATCCGGTCGGACCCGGTCACCACCGCGACGGCCTGCGGGTTGTCGGCGGCGTGCCTCGCGACCAGGTCGGCGAGCCCGACCGACTCGGCCCGGCAGCCGTGTTCGGCCGCGGGGCCGTAGCGTCGGCGCTCGGCGGGGGTGAGGACGTCGAGGTCGTCGATCCGGGTGCCGGGGTCCGCCGTCACCGCACGTAGCAGCTGGACGAAGCGGTCGGCCAGCAGCTGCGCCGTGGCCGGGTCGAACAGGTCGGCGGCGTACTCCAGCGCACCCTTGAGGCCCTTGGGCGCACCCCCGTCGAACTCCTCCCGTACTCCCAGGGTGAGGTCGAACTTCGCGGTGCCGGTGTCGAACGGGACCTCGGTGCCGGCCAGCGCGCTCGGCCCGGCCGCGCCGTTCTGCACACTGCCGGTGTTCTGCAGGACCAGGGTGACCTGGACCAGCGGGTGGTGTGCGGTGGACCGGTTCGGGTTGAGTTCCTCGACGAGGCGTTCGAAGGGGAGGTCCTGGTTGTCGTAGGCGGCGAGGTCGGTGTCGCGGACGCGGGTGAGTAGTTCGGTGAAGGTGGGGTTGCCGGTGAGGTTGGTGCGTAGGACGAGGGTGTTGACGAAGAATCCGACGAGGTTGTCGAGGGCTTCGTCGGTGCGTCCGGCGACGACGGTGCCGATGGGGATGTCGGTGCCGGAGCCCATCCGGGACAGCAGGGCGGCGAACGCGGCCTGCAACACCATGAACACCG
>NZ_PNOZ01000139.1:0-6771 GCF_002879555.1 Verrucosispora sp. ts21
CGGGGTGGGGTGGGGTGGAAAGGCGAAGGGCGCCCCCGGTGACGGGGGCGCCCTTCGTGGTGTTCGGTGGGTTACAGGCCGAGTTCGGCCTCGAAGTTGCCGGCCTCGAGCCGCTCCTTGACCGCGGTCAGGAAGCGGGCCGCGTCGGCACCGTCGATGATGCGGTGGTCGTACGACATGGCCAGGTAGACCATCGAGCGGACCGCGATGACCTCGCCCAGTTCGGGGTCGTTGACCACGACCGGGCGCTTGACCACGGCACCGGTGCCGAGCATCGCCGACTGCGGCGACGGCACGATCGGGGTGTCGAACAGCGCGCCCCGGCTGCCGGTGTTGGTCAGCGTGAAGGTCGCACCGGCGATCTCGTCCGGGCTGATCTTGTTGGTACGGGTGCGCTCGGCCAGGTCGGCGACGCGCTTGGCGATGCCGCCGAGGTTGAGGTCACCGGCGTTGTGGATGACCGGCACCAGCAGGCCCCGCTCGGTGTCCACCGCGATGCCGAGGTTCTCGGCGTCCGGGTAGGTGATCGTGCCGGCGTCGAGGTCCATCCGAGCCTGCACGATCGGGTACGTCTGGAGCGCCTCGATGGCCGCCAGGGCGAAGAACGGCAGGAACGACAGCTTGACGCCGTGCCGCTGGAGGAACGAGTCCTTGGCGCGGGCCCGCAGCTTGGCGACCTTGGTGACGTCCACCTCGACGACCGTGGTCAGCTGCGCGGTCTCCTGAAGCGACTGGTGCATCCGCTTGGCGATGGCGGCGCGGATGCGCGGCAGCTTCTCGGTGGTGCCACGCTTGGCGCTCGGCTGCGGCTTGGCAGCCGGCTGTGCCTGCGCGGCCGGCTGCGCTGCGGCAGGGGCGGGCGCGGCCTTGGCGGCGCGGGCCTTCTCCGCCGCGTCCAGCACGTCCTGCTTGCGGATCCGGCCACCGACGCCGGTGCCGTTGACCGAGGCCAGGTCGACGCCGTGCTCACTGGCCAGCTTGCGCACCAGCGGGGTCACGTAACCGGCCGCCTCGCCGTTGGCGCTGGGTGCGGCAGCGGGCTGCGCGGTCGGGGCCGGGGGAACGGCCGCCTGCTCGGTCTTGGTCGGCTCCGGCGAGGTCTCCGCCTCCGCGGCCGGCTCGTTGTACGACGAGCCGGGCGTCGGCTCGGAGACCTGCGGTTCCGGCTTGGCCTCGGCCTGCGGTTCCGGCTTCGGCTCGGGCTTGGCCTCCGCCTGCGGCTTCGGCTCGGGCTTGGCCTCGGCCGGGGCGGCACCTGCGGCACCGATGACGGCCAGCGTGGCGCCGACCTCGGCGGTCTCGTCCTCGGCGACCTTGATCTCCAGGACGGTGCCGGCCACCGGCGAGGGGATCTCCGTGTCGACCTTGTCGGTGGAGACCTCCAGCAGCGGCTCGTCCACCTCGACGGTCTCGCCGACCTGCTTGAGCCAGCGGGTGACCGTACCCTCGGTGACGCTCTCACCCAGCGCGGGCAGCTTCACCGGGGTGCCCTCGCCCGACGGCGCGGCGGCCGGGGCCGGCTGCTCGGCCGGCTCCTGGACGGCCGACTGCTCCGCCTCGGCCTGCGGCTGCGCGGCCGCCTCGGCGGCCTGCTCGGCGGGCGGTGCCTCCTGGTGCTCGGCGGGGGCCTGCCGCTCGGAGGGCCCGCCGGCCGACTCGCCTTCGCCGGAGATGACCGCCAGCTCGCTGCCGACCTCTGCCGTCTCGTCCTCGCCCACCACGATGCGGGTCAGCACGCCGGCCGCCGGGGACGGGATCTCGGTGTCGACCTTGTCCGTGGACACCTCGAGCAGGGGCTCGTCGACCTCGACGGTGTCACCCTCCTGCTTGAGCCAGCGCGTGACGGTGCCCTCGGTGACGCTCTCGCCGAGCCGGGGCATGGTGACCGATACCGGCATGTTCTCCAGACTCCTTCATTTCCCTGGTGGGGGGATCATCGCCCGTCGCCGGACGCCTCGGGTACGTCGTGGGTCAGGCGTGCGCGTGCAACGGCTTGCCGGCGAGGGCCAGGTGTGCCTCGCCCAGGGCCTCGTTCTGCGTCGGGTGAGCATGCACCAGCTGCGCGACCTCGCCCGGGTACGCCTCCCAGTTGTAGATCAGCTGCGCCTCGCCGATCAGCTCGCCGACCCGGGCGCCGACCATGTGGACGCCGACCACCGGGCCGTCCTCGACGCGAACCAGCTTGACGAAACCGGTCGTCTTGAGGATCTGGCTCTTGCCGTTGCCGCCGAGGTTGTAGTTGTACGTCTTGATCTTGTCGGCGCCGTACTGCTCCTTGGCCTTCGCCTCGGTCAGGCCGACCGACGCCAGCTCCGGGTCGCAGTAGGTGACGCGCGGGATGCCCGCCTCGTCGATCACCGCCGGGTTCTGTCCGGCGATCTGCTCGGCGACGAAGATGCCCTGCTGGAAGCCGCGGTGGGCGAGCTGCAGGCCGGGCACGATGTCGCCGACGGCGTAGACGTTCGGCACGTTGGTGCGCAGCCGCTCGTCGGTCAGCACGTAGCCGCGGTCCATCTTGACGCCCTGCTCCTCGTACCCGAGGTTGGCGGTGTTCGGGCCTCGGCCGACGGCGACGAGCAGCAGCTCGGCCTCGACGGTCTCGCCGCCGGCGATTGTCACCTTGACGCCGCTGTCGGTCTTCTCGACCTTCTCGAACGGCTTGCCGACCTTGAAGTTGATCTTCCGCTTGCGGAACGCCCGCTCCAGCGCCTTCGACGACTCCTCGTCCTCCGCGGCGACCAGGCGGGGCAGTGCCTCGATGATGGTGACGTCCACCCCGAAGGACTTCCACACGCTGGCGAACTCGACGCCGATCACACCGCCGCCGAGCACGATCGCGGAACTGGGCACCCGGTCCAGGACCAGGGCGTGGTCGCTGGTGATCACCCGCTCGCCGTCGACCTCCAGGCCCGGCAGGCTCTTGGCGTACGACCCGGAGGCCAGCACGATGTTGCGACCGGTGTAGCGCTTGCCGTCGACCTCGACCGCGTTCGGCGCGACCAGCTTGCCGGCGCCGGCCACGAAGGTGATCGCCTTGTTGCCGGTGACCAGACCCTGCAGGCCCTTGTAGAGCCGGGAGACCACGCCGTCCTTGTACGAGTTGACCGCAGCCATGTCGATGCCGACAAGCTCGGCCTTCACGCCGAACTGCTCGGACTCACGGGTCTGGTCGGCGATCTCGGCGGCGTGCAGCAGCGCCTTCGTGGGGATGCAGCCGTTGTGCAGGCAGGTGCCGCCGAGCTTGCCCTTCTCCACGAGTGCGACGGACAGCCCAAGTTGAGCGGCGCGCAGCGCGGTCGCGTAGCCGCCGCTACCACCTCCGAGGATGACGATGTCGAAGGTTGCGTCGTTCGGCTCGCTCACGTTCAACTCCCAGGTCGCTTCGCTGCATCGGGGGTCACGGCGGGGTAACAGGGATACACCCCACCTCGGCCATCTTGTCACCACCGGGTCGAGAGCGCGTACCGAGGTGCCCAATGACACGTTGTCGCCACGTACCCTTGGCACTGCCTTCGATGACGCGACAGGTGGGGAGACGGCTCAGTGGGACTGTTCCGGCGACGCAAGCGGGCACGCGCGGCCGAACCTGACCGTACGGCCAATCGCGCCGATCTGGAGCACCTTGAGAATTTTGTCCGCACCCGAAAGGGTGTCGAGGCGTACATCGAGCCGCGTACCACGGTCACCGAGACCACGGTGATCCTGATCGCCGACGACGGCGAGTGGACGCGGCGGCGCATCAACGGGCCGGACGGGGCGCGGCGCTTCGCCTACCGGCTGAGCATTCCGATCTACGACGTGGCGCTGATGGGCTATCCGCAGCGCATGCGCGACTACAACGAGCGCCGCAAGCGCCGCCCGGAGCTGTACTGAGCTGTACTGAGCGACGTGTTAAGAAGGGCCCCCTGCTATACGCGAGGCGTTAACAGGGGGCCCTTCCTTACCCGTCAGCCGTTGGCGGCGACGTCCTCGATCAGGTGCAGCAGGGTGCGTACCGGTACGCCGGTGCCGCCCTTGGTCAGGTAGCCGGTCGCCTCACCCGAGTGGTAGGCCGGGCCGGCGACGTCGATGTGCGCCCAGGCGACGTCGTCGGTGACGAACTCGCTCAGGAACACGCCGCCCTGCAACATGTGCCCGGCCCGCTCCATGCCCGCGTTGACCTGCGAGATGTCGGCCACGTCGGAGTTCATGCCCTTGCGTACGTCGTCCGGCAGCGGCATCGGCCAGGCCGGTTCGCCGACCGCGTCGCCGACGGTGCGGACCCGCTCGCACAGCTCGGGCGTACCCATCACCCCGGAGATCCGCTTGCCCAGCGAGACCACCTGCCCGCCGGTCAGGGTGGAGGTCTCGAAGAGGTAGTCGGTGCCGTCGGCGCAGGCGCGGGCCATCGCGTCACCGAGGATCATCCGGCCCTCGGCGTCGGTGTTGAGCACCTCCACCTTCTTGCCGTTGAACATGGTGATCACGTCACCCGGCCGGTACGAGCTGCCCGACGGCATGTTCTCCGCGATCGGCACGTACGCGGTCACCGCCACCGGCGGCTTCAGGTCGGCCACCGCCAGCATGGTCGCGGCCACCGCCGCCGCCCCGGCCATGTCGGACTTCATCTCCCACATGCCCTGCGACGGCTTGATCGAGATGCCGCCGGTGTCGAAGGTGATGCCCTTGCCGACCAGCGCCACCCGCTTGCCGGTGCCGCCCTCGGCGGGGGTGTACGTCAGCTTGACCAGCCGCGGCGGGGCCTCCGAGCCCTGCCCGACGGCGATGATGCCGCCGTAACCGCCTTCGCGCAGCGCGACCTCGTCGAGCACCTCCACCCCGAGGCCCGCGGCCCGGGCGGCCTCGGCGACGGCCTCGGCGAAGACCGGCGGACGCTGCTCGTTCGGGGCGACGTTGACCCAGTCCCGGGTCAGCCGTACGGCGGAGGTCACCGCCACGGCCCGGCTCACCTCGTTACGGGCACCGGCGTCGGCGGCGTCCGGCACGGCGATCAGCACCTCGGCCACCGGGTCGCGCCGGGTCGGCTGCGGCCGGGTCTTGTAACCGGCGAACCGGTACCCGCCGAGCAGCGCACCCTCGGCGACGGCCCGCAGCGCGGTGCACGCGTCGGCGTCGTCGGGCAGCGGCAGCGTCAGCGCCACCCGGGCCGAGCCGGCCAGCGACCGTACCGCTGCCCCGGCGCCCCGACGCAGGGTTTCCGGGGCGGGCGCCGCACCGCTGGGCTCCGGCCCGAGGCCGACCGCGGCGATCACCGGGGCGGTGATCGTGCCCAGGGTCGCCAACTTGATCACCTCGCCCGCGCCGCCGGTCGCGCCGAGCAGCGCCAGCGTCTCGGTCAACCTGCCGTCGAAGGCGGCGGCGATGCTCTCCGCGCCGCTGGCGAGCAGCAGGCTGCCGCCGTGGCCGCTGGTGGCATCCTCGCCGGTCGTACTGTGCACACCGATCACGATCGCGTCGACGGCGAGTTCGGCGGGGTCGGTGTCGACCAGGCTCAGAGTGGTGCTGGGCGATGTCACGGAAGCTGCTCCCGGGCAGGCCGGGCCGGTCGCATGGTGGCGTACCGGCGATGGAGTTGGCGACGGGTGGTCACCCGCCGGGCGTTGATGCTGCCCCGCCGAATCCCGGGGGGTCCCGCCGATGCTAACCAGACCGCCGGGTCCCGGTAAGTTGCGACCCATGACCGACGTGAGCATCGACGCCGCCGAGACCCGGCTGCGGCGTACCCCGCTGGCCGAGCGGCACACCGCCCTCGGCGCAAAATTCGCCCCCTTCGGTGGCTGGGAGATGCCGCTGGAGTACGCCGGTGGCGGGGTGCTGCGGGAGCACACGGCGGTCCGCACCGACGTCGGTGTGTTCGACGTCTCGCATCTGGGCAAGGTGCGGGTGACCGGGCCGGGGGCGGCGGAGTTCGTCAACGCCTGCCTCAGCAACGACCTGGGCCGCATCGAGCCGGGCCGGGCGCAGTACACCCTCTGCTGCGACGAGGCCACCGGCGGCGTGGTGGACGACATCATCGCCTACCTCTACGCCGACGACCACGTCTTCCTCATCCCGAACGCCGCGAACACCGCCGAGGTGGTGCGCCGGCTGCGCGCCGCCGCCCCGCCGCAGGTCACGGTCACCGACGAGCACGAGGCGTACGCGGTCCTGGCCGTGCAGGGGCCGCGCTCGGCGGATCTGCTGGACGCGCTGGGCCTGCCCACCGGACACGAGTACATGAGCTTCTCGCCAGCCACCCTCGACGGCGTCGAGTTGACCGTGTGTCGGACCGGCTACACCGGTGAGCGCGGCTACGAACTTGTGGTACCGGCCGCCGACGCGGTAACGGTCTGGGACGCGCTGTTCGCCGCCGAACCGACGCCGCAGGCGTGCGGGCTGGCCGCCCGGGACACGCTGCGCACCGAGATGGGGTACCCGCTGCACGGGCAGGACCTGTCGTTGGAGATCAGCCCGGTGCAGGCCCGTACGGGCTGGGCGGTGGGCTGGGACAAGCCGGCCTTCTGGGGCCGCGACGCGCTGCTCGCGGAGAAGGCTGCCGGCCCGACGCGTACGCTGCGCGGCCTGACCATCGCCGGTCGGGGCATCCCCCGCCCCGGCATGGCCGTCTTCCACGGCGACACCCAGGTCGGCACCGTCACCAGCGGCACCTTCAGCCCCACCAACAAGCAGGGCATCGCGCTGGCCCTCATCGACACCGCCCCCGCCCTGCCCGACGGCGCCGAACTCCAGATCGACATCCGAGGCCGCCACACCCCCGCCCACCTCACCCGC